>CAZQLW010000015.1:0-20073 GCA_964594395.1 uncultured Methanosarcinales archaeon
CTACCTCCGTTTCAATCTCTTCCAAATCACAGAAGTTAGTTGTAAAATTATAAGCTCCAGCATTCAGGAAAACTAATTGGTCGCCAACGCAAGGATTGTCTAAGTAAACTCTGTAACGGAATAAATCCATTGAACAAGGAGTAACTCCTTTAACTACAAATGGTTGACAATTTGTTTCTTCTTGGTTTAATTCTCCTTTTATTAGCAATTTAACTGGAACAATTACTGCATCCATATTTGCATTATAGACAGAAGCATTAACAACAATATTATTCTCGTGAATAGAAATTATTTTTGTAATTAATTTTCCCGCAGGAGCAGCAATAAATCTTCCAGGTTCAATCATTAACTGAATTTCTTTTTGATTTAACCAATCTTTAAGTTCAGTTATTCTAGTAAAGATTCCCGGCAAGACTTTGACATTCGTGTTTGCGTACTCACTAGGCAATCCACCACCAATATTAATTAAATCAATCATCTCTAAAACATCTTCTTCAATAATATTTGAAAGTTCATATTGTAATTTCCATTCCGCCATGTTTTGAGTTTTTCGGTGGAAATGAATCCCTAACTGATTAATTTTAGAATTGTTTCTTAACTCCCTTATTCTTTTGTTAATTACTTCTGCAGTCATTCCGAAAACAAAATATCTTTCTGTTCGTACAGATAATTCTTTAAGTTTCAATCTTAACAATAAATTAATTTTTGTTTCGTTCTTCTCTAAGAAACCTAATAAGACATCCAAATCAAATTCGTTATCAACAACAAACCAAGAAATGTTTTTTTCAATTAAACTTTTAACCTCATCTTTATTCCAACCTTGGGCAAGGAAAATAACTCTTGACAAATCTTGATTATGTTTAAGTTCATTAACAGAATGGACAGAGAACATACAATCTACTTCCCTCTCCAAAATCTTTGTAACAACTTGATTTGTTTTAGAACTATAAGAAACAGAATCTGCTAACTGTTTAACTTTATTGTATTGCTCCAAAACTTTACTTTTGGAAATCAGAAATTTTGGTTTCATTCTAGTTTCCTCATTACAATTAATTCTGAATATTCATCAAAATCTAATTGTTTATTATGGAAGTTAAAGAAGGGTTCATCTCGATATAGTAATTCGAATCCTGTTTCTCTGATACCATTATTATTAAAAAGACATTCACCAGTAGAAGTAGCATGAATATTAACTCCATTAGAGTTGGTTAACGCGTTTAGTCTTGCTAAATAATCTTCACTAGGTAAAGGCCATCGGTTTCGGATAGTTCCCGTTACCCTCTCTATTGCATCTTTCTCAAAAACTGCTGAAGAAATTATTAAATCGTAATTATCTAAATGACAATCCATAAAGTTTCCTTGAACTACATAATCAAAACCAGAATCATTCTCCTCTAATCTAATGTTAGTATAATCAGCCCCTTGATTAAGAAAGAAATCTGCCAAATTGAAAAAGTTGCTACCCCCAATTTCTAAAACTTTCTTTCCTGAAAAGTTTTCTAATCCTTTTAGATGGGCTAGAAACATTCTAGGAATAAAACTTCCAGCTGGTCGTGGCCTTCTTTCATTTAATCTTTCAATCTTCTCATCCAAATTTGTTACTGGTTCAATCATTCTAACAATCCCTCATCATCTAATTCTTCCAGAGCTTTAATCATTGCTAAAGGAAACATAATTGTTACATCGCCGATAACTGTAGCAATGTCAGAATCGTCCTTAACTTTACCCCACGATTTTGCTTCGTTAGTAGTTGCGCCAGACATACTTCCGCTTGTTTTCTGGGCAGTAGTCATGTAAACTGCATAATCTGCACCGCCATTAAGTAAAGTGCAAAGGATCGCATGGTGTTTAGAAATACTTCCACCAAGAGCAATTACAGCCTTCTTATCATCTTGACTCGTACAGAACAAAATATTTCCAAAATCTTTTACCACATCAACAATAAAATCAGGATGTTTCTGTTGAAACAAATATAGGTGGAAGCCAAAAGCACCATCAGTAATTGCCGGGCAGAATATTTTTACATTATTCTTAGCTGCTTGATACAAAATAGAATTTTCATCGTTTAGTCTTAATCCAATTTCCCTCAATAAATCTGAAACTGCCCATTTTTTCTGTTTCTGATAAAGTTCAGTCAAAACAGGGTTAATCCAATCTTCAAAATTCATATAACTTTCATTCTTAACAAAAAGATTTCCTACTCGATTAACTCCTTGTTCATGTAATTCAACATCATCAGCTTCAAATTTACCAACTGAAAACTTCTCGCCATTAGCTTTCATGATATCTTCTTCTAAACCGCCGACAGTAGTTACGATTACATTAGCAAATTTTAATTTTATTAATTGAGCAAAAAAACCTCTCAATCCAGAAGTAACCATGTTGGAAGTAAAGGTAAGAAATACTTTCGCAGAATTCTTTTTCATTTTAACAAAAACGTCTCCTGCTTTTGCTAGTTCTACACTTTGAAATCCAACTTGGCCATACTGTTGAATTAATTCTTTAACCTTAATATCCTTTTTCCATTGAAAATCTTTAACTTGCATATTGATAACCCCCAAATAAACATACACAAACACACAAAACCAAACTCATGATAATAATAACTAATCAGAATAAAAATAGTACTTTAACTTCCACGTTTTCTTACTGAACTCATTATATACTTGAGAATATAGGTAGTTTATAAGGTTTTCTTACTTTTTTATAAGATTTATAACGTCAACATTAACTTTTTCTTTAGCTAGATAATCTAAAGTATACTTGCTTAATCCTAAACCATAGGTTTCTCTTTCAGGATCAGAGATTGCAGCAAGAAAACTTTTTTCATCAAGACGTTCAACTGTAATTAAATTTTCTAAAGTTTGAAAATAATTTATAACTCCTGATTTAAGTTCGGGTCCAAGAATTCCTGGTTTCTTAGTATCATTAATAGTAAAAATTGCTTTTTCATCAAATCGACCATAATTAACAAAGTACAATACTAATTTGCTATAAAAATACTTTTCTTGACAAAAAACTTGTTCTTCAACCAATAAATATTTATTTCTTAATTCTCTAAGATGGCTTTGGCCTAAACTTTTTTCCCAATCTTTAAGGTTTTGATCTTCCATTTTCAATTAATTTTACATTTTCAACATCTATTTTTTGAGAAACTAATCTACTTTTTTCTTTAAAGACAATGAATTTTAAATAATTTTCCTAACAAAAATCATAAATCATCAATCAACTTTAAAAAACAGCTCTCTATTCAACATAAAATGCAGTATGATATAATTTTCATTATGGGAGAAGTGTACTTTGATCACCCTTTATGCGGGATCGCGATACTGAAAAGGCTCCTTGAAAAACACGGGTATAAAGTAGGAATTATTGAAAAACCCACTAAGGAAGAAGAAATTAAAGAGTTGGGTCAACCTAAACTTTTTTTTGGGATTACTTCTGGAGCGATTGATTCCATGGTCAGAAATTATACTCCACTAAAGAAAGAGCGTAGTGAAGACGAATATTCTGATTATCATGAACATGTTCCAGACAGAGCAGTAACAGTATATTGTAATTGGGTCAGGAAAAATTTCAAGAAATCTCCAATCGTTATTGGCGGTACTGAAGCTTCGTTAAGAAGGTTTGTCCATTACGATTATTGGCAGAACCGGTCCAGGAAATCTATCTTGTTAGATAGTAGAGCAGACCTTCTAGTTTACGGTAATGGTGAAAAACAAATTTTAGAAATTGCTCAAAAGATTAAAGATAATCAACCGTTAGAAAATATTGAAGGGACATGTATGGTTAGTAAGGAACTTCCTTCCAATTTTAAATCACTTCCCTCCGAGGAAGAAGTTATGGAAAATCCAAAACTATTTTGTGAGATGCAGTTAATGATTAACAATTATACTAACTTGGCCCAGAAAACTGGTCAACGGTATGTTTTGCAACATAAATCTCCCCAGTATTCAAGTAAAGATTTGGACGAATATTATGAGCTGGATTTTTCAAGAGAAATCCCTACGAATTCAAAACATTTGCGTGGGTTTGAGTTTAGTGTTGTTACTCATCGCGGTTGTATTGGTAATTGTAACTTTTGCGCTTTAAGATTAATTCAGGGAGAAAAAATCATTTCTCGTTCAGAAGAATCTCTTTTGAAAGAAATTAAAAGTTTTACAAACAAAACTTATTTTCGTGGTAATGTTGACGATTTAGGTGGTCCTTCCGCTAACATGTACGGGATGGATTGTGAATTAAAAGATAAATGTCATAAAGATTGTCTTGATTGTCATAAGTTAGATACCAGTCACTCAAAATTGTTAGAGTTATTAAAAAAATCTAGAACTATTTCTGGAATAAATAATGTTTACATTAGAAGCGGGGTTCGTTACGATTTAGCACCTAAAAGATATATTAAAGAAATTGCTGAAAATCATATTTATGATACGTTAAGGGTTGCCCCTGAACATGTTAACAAGAAAGTATTACATTTAATGAATAAAGATTATGGTGACTTTACAGAATTTTTAAATTTCTTTAACAGTTTAAAATCTGGAAAAAGTTTATCTTATTATTTTATTACTGCCCACCCTGGCAGTTCAATGGACGAAGCTGAAGAATTAGCTCTAAAAATAAAAAATTTACATAATGTTAGTTTACAAATATTTACTCCCACGCCAATGACCAATTCAACTTGTATGTACCATACCGGATTAGATCCTGAAACTAAAAAGAAAATTTACGTGCCTTATTCTTACCGGGAAAAGAAAGAACAAAAACGAATTGGAATGCGTTATTTAGAATAAAATTTTTAATCAAAAATATATTTTGCAGCTTCTGGAATTTGTTGATAAGTATCTTGAAGCCAGGTTTTAAATTGGTCTTTATTTTTTTCAGGATTAATTTGTGGAAATATTCCTAAATAAGCATCGCAAACACTACGCGTAAACTTAGAATGAATTGAAGAAATCATACCTACTCTTAACGGTTCCCTACTAACAATTTCTTCATAAGTGATACCTTTATCATTAGCTCCTTTGGATTCATAAATTAATCCAAATCCGTGTACTAATTGAACAAGTTTTTTCTTATTTTTAACATCAAATTTCATAGGAAAACAAATTTCTTCAAGGGGGTTTATAAGTGTTTCGTAGAGAAAGATTTAAATTAAACAACCAAATCGTAATCACCATGAACTTAGTAGACATTCATTGTCATTTGAACCAAGAACTGTTTAAGAAAGACCTAGATGACGTTATCAAAAGAGCAAAGAAAGTTGGAGTAAAAGCAATCATTGTTTCCGGGACTAATCCTCTTGCGAATAAAGAAGTTCTTGAGATGGCTAAAATTGATCCGATAATTAAAGTTTCTTTCGGCCTACATCCAATTGATGCTCTCGGCTTGTCTGAAGGAGAAACAGGAATTGTTAAATCAGAAGGAAAAGTTGACTTGGAAGAAGAGTTCAAATTTATCGAAGAAAATAAAGATAAAATTGTCGCTATTGGAGAGATTGGTTTAGACTATTATTGGGATAAAGACCATCATGATGAACAAAAAGAAGTTTTTCGAAAAGTTTTGCAATTAGCTATTAAGTTAAACAAACCAGTAGTGATTCATACTTGGGCTGCAGAAGAAGAAGCTTTAAACATTCTGGAAGAAGAAGTAAAAGGTAAAGTTCCAGTAGTGTTACATTGTTTCGGTGGCAGAAAATCTTTAGTTAGCAGAGCAATCGAATTAGGTTATTATTTCTCAGTACCACCATCAACTGTTAGAACCGGTAACTTTAACACCAAGATTAAGAAAATACCAATCAAACAATTATTAACAGAAACAGATGCTCCTTGGCAAGGTCATCTTAAAGGTGAAAGAAACGAACCGGCGTATGTTTTAGAAACTGTAAAGAAAATAGCTGAGATTAAAGAAATTTCTGTAGAAAAAGCTGCTGAACAGATTTGGAATAATTATGAGAAGGTCTTTGGCGATTGAACATAACATCGTTTATGTTGAAGTTTTGATATTTATCGTTTTAGAATAAGAAATAAAAGAAAATAAAAAAATTTAAATTACTTCTTTCTTAAAGAAATGCTTTTCAATTATTCGAATGACTTTGTTAATCAATAATATTACTATCATTGCGATAATTATTAAACCCCAATCTACCAAGTTTAACGGTGCAGTTTTGAAAACATTACTTAACGGTGTATAAATCGTTGCCAGATGTAAAAGTAAAGATACAACTATCGCTGCTTGTAACCAACGATTGGTAAAAAAGTTCAAATTGTACCTGCTTCTAATCATGTGTAATCGAGCTAATTCAAAAACTACAATTGCAGTAAAAGCTACTGTTTGCGCTTTAGCAATGCCTGAACCTTGATACAGCCAGAAAAGTACTAATGTGGCAAGACCAATCAAAACTCCAATAACTATTATGTCCCATCTTAATTGTTTAGAAAGGATACTTTCCCGAGCTGCTTTTGGTGGCCTATTCATGATTCCTTCTGAATGCGGGTCTAACCCCAGTGCTGTTGCCGGTAAACCGTCCGTAATCAAATTAATCCATAATATTTGGATCGCAGTTAAAGGTAACGGTAACCCGGCAAGTGATGCCGCCAAAATTACGGTGATCTCGCCCAAATTACTTGAAAGAAGGTAATTAACAAATTTTCTAATATTATCAAATATTCCACGACCTTCTTCAACAGCGCTAACAATACTAGTAAAATTGTCATCAGTTAGAATCATGTCAGAGGCTTCTTTGGCAACGTCTGTTCCAGTTATGCCCATAGAAATTCCAATATCGGCTTTCTTTAATGCTGGGGCGTCGTTAACTCCATCCCCTGTCATTGCTACGATGTACCCTTTCTTTTTTAATGCAGCAACAATTCGCATTTTATGTTCCGGGTTAACTCTGGCACAAATCCCAATATTTTTAATTTCCCTTTCCAGATTTTTAATTTTGTCTAATTGTTTTCCAGTAATAGCTTTACCTTTAATTCCTACTTCGGTAGCAATAGCTTGGGCAGTAGTTATCTGGTCACCGGTAATCATAATAACTTTTATCCCGGCTTTTTGACATACAGCAATAGAATCTTTGATTTCTTCACGTGGTGGGTCAATCATTGCTTGTAATCCAACAAAGACCATTCCTTTTTCAGCATGATTTTTTTTCTGAAATTTATCGTTGTACGCTAAACCTAGAACTCGTAAGGCTTGTTTTGCAAATTTCTCGTTCTCTTTAAGAATTTCTTTCTTTTTATCTCTGGTTAAACGTTGAACTTTACCGTTAATAAGGATCTTGTCACAGAAATGGATCATAATATCAGGTGCACCTTTAGTGTAAGAAATCTTACCATTCTTATTTTTATGAATTGTAGTCATCATTTTCCTTTTAGAATTAAAAGGAATTTCGTCCACTCTTGGTTCTTTTTTATTAAGTTCTTTTTTAGTGAAACCAGCTTTTTCTGCAGAAACTATTAAAGCTGCTTCCGTAGGGTCACCAAAAACTTCCCTTTTAGAATTTTTACCACTCAGTTCTGCATCGTTACATAGTGCGCCAACTTTAAGCATTTGATGTAATAGTTCCGGATTAGCCATTTTTTTGTCAAGCACAAAAGTTCCTTTAGCTTCATATCCTGAACCTGTAACATTGTAAACAGAATTGTTTGCCCAAATTCTTGTTACTGTCATCTGGTTATGGGTTAACGTTCCCGTTTTATCAGTACAAATTACATTAACACTGCCCAGAGTTTCTACGGAAGGTAATTTTCGTACTAAAGCGTTTTTTTTAACCATCCGTTGCACGCCTAATGCTAAAGAAATAGTAATTACTGCTGGCAAGCCTTCAGGGATTGCTGCTACTGCTAAAGCAATTGCAGTTAAGAACATTACTGTTGCATCTTTTCCAGTTAGAACTCCTGCCAAAAATACAACTATCGCTACTAATACGACAGCAATTGTTAAATATTTACCTAAATCACGTAATTTCTTTTGTAACGGAGTTAAAGTTTCGTGTGCTTCCTGGATCATGGTAGCTATTTTTCCCACTTGGGTATTCATTGCTGTTGCAGTAACGATAGCTCTACCTCTCCCTTCAGAAATGATTGTTGAAGAATAGACCATATTTGTTCTGTCAGCTAATGCTGTTCCCTCTTTAAGAACTTCAACAATTTTAGATACTGGTTGAGATTCTCCTGTTAGTGGCCCTTCTTGAGTTTGTAGTTCGTGCACTTCAACTAGCCGAGAGTCTGCAGGAACTTTGTCGCCAGTTTCAAGAACTATTAAATCACCAGGTACAACTTGAGTAGAATCAATCTTAATCTCTTTTCCGCCACGAATAACTTTAGCTTTTGGAGAAGCCATCTTCTTTAAAGCTTCAATGGATTTCTCTGCCCGATATTCTTGAACAAAACCAAGAACGGCGTTAAGAACAATTATTGCTCCGATAACAATTGCATCAACTTCTTCTTTAAGAAATATTGAAATGCCTAAAGCGACAATTAAAAGCCAGACTAAAGGGCTAGTGAACTGTTGCAAAAATATTTTTAACGGGCTTATTCCACCTTCTGCTTTAAGTTCATTCAAGCCATATTTATGTAAACGATGATCAGCTTCAGAGTTAGTTAACCCCTTCTCAGTAACTTTAAATTCAGAATAAACATCTTTAACATCTTTTTCAAAATAGTCCATTTTCTTCCCTCAACCTCTTTAGTGTAATTATAATATATTATAGCAAATGGTTATGGTATAAAAATGTTTTTGTTAGTATTATGTATTAAAATATAATCAAGAAAGATAACATAATGATTTCTTAGACCATGCTATAGGCAAGCGATAATAAAAGATTTAAAATAAATAAACTAAAATAAGACCAATAATTCCAGCTAACAGAGAGTAAACTAAAGCAGGGATTAAATTTGTCCGAATAATTTTACCCTCTTGATCTTTTAAACCTACGGTAGCACTGGCAGCAATAACATTGTGGACAGCAATCATGTTCCCAATAGCACCACCAACTGCTTGTAAAGCTATCACAATTACTGTTGAAATCCCTAACTTAACCGCAGTTTCATATTGAAACGCAGTAAAGAATAAATTAGAAACCGTGTTTGATCCTGAGATGAATGACCCCATCATTCCAATAAAAGGTGAGAAAAAAGGAAACATTTTACCAGTAAATGTTGAAAAGAATTGACCTAAAACTAAAGGGATACTGGGCAAATTGATTAAATTATTTTTAGAAAGAAGTATAATCTGGACTAAACCAACAATAAAAATTAACGTAAAAAAAGGAACTTTAACCTTTTTAATCGTACCACGAATAATTTCTTGCAAATTGTTTAGTTTAATTTTTAGAATGAACATTGTTATTATCGCAACAATAATAAAAATAAATCCGGGTGAGTATAATGGAGCAAAAGAATAGTTAATTTCTGCTCCAAAGAGGGTAGGGATATTAATAATAAATCCTTTTATCCAAGGTCCGAAAGGTAGTTGTGGAATTCTTGTTAATGCTAATAATAATCCTACTAAAGCATAAGGTAAAATTGCTTTCTTTACAGAGATAGATTTTTGTTGATGTAAAGCAACACGTTTAGTAACCCATTCTTTTGGCCAACTTTTTTTGTTAGGAAAGTCCCATCTCTTTTTTGGTAACAAAAAACCCTTTTTAGTTGTAAAGATTAACATTATTAAGCCTATTAACCCTCCTAAAAGTGAAGGAAATTCAGGGCCAAGTAATGATGCAGTTATTAAGTAAGGGACAGTAAAACATAACCCTGCCCAGATTGCGTACGGCCAAATTATTAATCCTTCTTTAAACGATTTTTTTTTACCGTACAACTTTGTTAAAATAGCAACTAAAGTAAGTGGAATAAAAGTTCCAATAATAAAATGTATTAACGCTGAATAAAATGTTACTTGCATAATGTTAACATCAACTACCGACTTAACACCAATTAAGATTGGTGTTCCTACTGCTCCAAAAGTTACAGGAACAGAGTTTGCTACTAAAGCTATAATCACTGCAGCGATAGCCGGAAAACCTAATGAGACTAATAATGGTGCAGCTAAAGCAGCAGGAGTACCAAAACCGGCAGCACCTTCAATAAAACTGCCAAACAAAAATGCAATAATTATTACTTGAATTCTTCTATCAGGAGATATTTTTTTAAGAGTTTTATCTAAGACTGAGATTGCTCCACCTAATTCTAATAACTTTAACAATAGTATTGCACCAAAAATTATTAAGATTATTTCAAAAGCAATAAATATCCCTTTAATTGTTGCCGCACTAATCCAATTAACTGGCATTTGCCAAACAAAGTAGCCAATTAATGCTGTTACTAACCAGGTAGAGGGCATAGCTTTAATCGCTTTCCAACGTAAAATCACCATTAAAATTAGAATTAATAATATTGGTACTAAAGCAAAAAAAATTAATAAGTTATTATTTTCAATCATTATTTATTACCATTATTTTTCAATTATGTAGAACAGTTCATTACTAAACTCAAGTAATTCAAACTTATAGCCCAAACGTTGAGACATTAATTCTATCCATCCCCTTCTAGGATGATTCATTTTTTTCCCAGACATTGTTAAAGTTGGAAAACTTACAATAATAAATTTTGCAGGAATTGCTTTAATTATCTGTTCAGAAGTTTTATGACCTTTACCTTTATCTAAAACGTCGGTCATTTTGAATAAGAAAGCCAGGTCTGCTTTAGGTAATTTTTTTACTTTGTTTAAATTTAACAAATCAAGAATTGCTGCTTTCCCGTTAATCTTTTTTTCTTTAAAGAATTGGTTCAAAATTTTAACTTCTTCTTTACTTAAATCATAAGCATAATAATTAACATTGTTTAAGTTCATGTAAGAATAAGATAAAGGATTAATCCCTGCTCCCAGATCAAGAATGATTTTTGGCTTATTAGTTATTTTGAATATTTTCTGGTACAATTGGTCATAAAAAGGTAATCTTTCCTTAGTAGAAGAATGTGTTTCTAATATTTTTTGATAATTTTTTGTTTTTACTAATTTTTTAAGATTTTTAGTTTCTTTTTCTACTCTGAACAACCCATAAGATCTTCTCAGTTTTGCACGAACTTCTTTAATAACTTGTTTATATTCTTTAGATTTAGGATTATAATCTTCGTTTAATTTCTTTAATATTTTTGGTTCTTGTTTAAAAAAGCGGTTTAGTTCTTCTTTTACAAACTTATCATCTAATTCAGACAATTCTTTTTTATTCTTAATTTCTTTGATAAGTTTTTTAATCATTTGCTTAATATTTCTTTTTTGACTAGATTAACTTCGTTAACGTAAGCTATTTTGTAATTCGAAAACATTGTTTGAGCAGTTAAATCTGCAAACCCTTCATTAATCATTAACCAACTGTAATTGTTATTATGTCTAAAATAAAGTTTTTGATTGATAAGTTTCAATATCCCCAAAATTATTTTTTTATCATTTAACAAATGATGAACATACTCATGGACTAAAACGGCTTTACCTAAATCTGTTAAATTGGTTTTATATCTTCCATGATGATAATATTTACTGTTATCAAAAGGTTTCAATAGAACGATTATTCCGTTTTTAGATAACATTCTTTTTACTGGTTCGTAATATGCAACAATATCTGCACCTTTAACTTCAATTTTTCGGTTTAACTTTTTTGGTTTCGTTGCTTGCTCACTTTGAAACACTTCGGTAATGGAACTGGTAGCTTTAATTTTTAAATCTAATTCCAGAAATGCTCTTATTTTACTCTTATCATGCTTATGTTGAAGAAAGTTTGGTGAACGTAAAATTAACCTGGTTAAAGTAGATTTAATTTTATTTTCATTTTTGTCAATGTATTGTTTTGCTATTTTTGATAAAGCAGTAACTTTTGGTTCCATATCAGGGGATTAAATCTTTGTACTATAAAAACATTTTTAAAGTGTCTAGAAATAGTATCTCTCTAATGAAGAAACATCTTAAAAAAGTATGGAAGTTTTTTTGGGAAGATGATAGTGTTTGGAGCTGGATAGCGAACATTATCGTTGCGTTCTTACTAATTAGATTCATAGTTTATCCTGTTCTAGGAGTTGTGTTAGGTACAAGTTTTCCAATCGTAGCAGTACTTTCTGAAAGTATGGAACACGGATTACATAACGGGATGATTTGTGGCCAAAGTTACCAGGAGTTTCCTGAATCGTTTGACAGTTATTGGCAAGTTTGCGGTAACTGGTACGAAGAACGAGGTATAACTAAAGAACAGTTTGCTCAATTTCCGCTTAAAGACGGGTTCAGGAAAGGTGATGTAATTATTATTTGGCGTGCCAACAGTAACAATTTAGATATTGGCGATGTTTTGGTTTTCCAGGGTAATAAACCACAACCAATAATTCATCGTCTGGTTAAAATGTGGGATGAAGAAGGACAGACTTATTATCAAACTAAAGGTGACCATAACAGTCAAAGTATTTCTGGCAGTTTGGGCGAAACTAAGATTAAAGAAGAACGAATTTACGGTCAAAGTATTTTCAGAATTCCCTATTTGGGCTGGATAAAGATCCTTTTTGTAGATGCAGTTAAACCGTTAGGAATAAAAATTGTAAGGTAAGCTAAACCCTTAATTTCAATAAACCTTATAAATAAGGACTTAATTCTCAATTAAATTAAAGTTAAATGAATAGGTGAATAATTATGTTTTGCGAAAAATGTGGTTCTATATTAAGGCCAAAGGTTAAAGCAGGTAAAAAAGTACTTTATTGTACCTGTGGATTTACTAAAAATATTGAAGGGGAAAATTCAGCTGAACTTAAAGAGTCTGTTGGTGAAATTAAAAAAGTTGAAGTTATTGAAAATCTTGAAACTCGGCCAAAAGTTAAAATTAAGTGCGAAAAGTGTGGTAATGACGTTGCTTATTTTTGGAGTCAACAAACAAGATCTGCTGATGAACCGGAAACAAGATTTTTCAAATGTACAAAGTGTGAACATACTTGGAGAGAATATTCATGAACTTAAGTAAGCCTGAAGAACTTTTGTCTCAACTTAAAGAATCTGAAATTTATAATGATTGGCTTAAAGAAAATTCTGATAGTTTTTTATCACATTTTTTTTGTCAATTAGATAGTGAGTTTAATCTTAAATCTGATTGGGAAATTGGAATTTATTCTAACAAAAAAATTACTGTTTTTGTTCCGATTAAGCAAGGGTTTGAACTTAAACCTGCCGATGAAATTTTTAAAAAACCTGATGCAGAAGTTGAAGAATTAAATATGAATGATGTTAAGCTTAGCTTTGAACAAGCTTTAAACATTTTTAAAGAAAATTTGCCAAAACATTTTCCAAAAGAAGTGTTAAGTGACGGGTTTTTAATTTTGCAAACATATCAGCAAAAAACTGTGTGGAACTTTACATTTATTACAAAACAAGTTAGATTTATCAACCTTAAAATTGATGCTGGGAGTGGTGAAGTTGTCAGTCATGATACAGTTAATCTTGTCCAACAAGGACATGCTAATCAACAAGGTTAAAAATTTCTTACAAAAAATTAATTTGAAAAAATAAATTAATTATTTTCAGTAGTGAAAATAATTAGTAGTGCTTTTTCTCTCCACAATAATCACACTTCCTTATTAGAAAAACTTAAAACCATTTAGCAATGTTCTTTGAAAGATATTCCTCTGCAAAAGTGGTATTGAGACATTACCATCATGAGTAGTAAACCCCAATATTATTTTGCGAGTGGTATCGGCTTCTAGTCTATATTTTCGAGGTTGAAAGTATTTATAAGTAAGTATCATTTCTAAAAAAGTACGATGGATGTTATTAAAAAAAGAGGTGTTGATGTTTTATGAATAAAATTTCTTACAAAGCAATGATGAGTTGCAGGACCCTAGATTCTTTCTGTAGAAAAGAGAGTGAAGAGGAAGAAGAGTAAAAGATTCTTCCTGATTTTTTGTTATTTTTTTAGTTGTTTAATCTTAAAAGCTTTCGAGATTCTTTTACAACTTCTTGACTATCTTTCAATTTTAAAGCTGCTTTTTTAGCTTTCTTAAAAATTGAATACAATGAAAAAAATCTTAAGCCCCCTAGATAAGGAGATAAAGATTGAATCTCAGAGGAACCATTCACTAATTTTTTATTAATCTTTTCTCGAGAATCTTCTCCTTTGTAGGTTGCAGACGTAATAGTTCCAATATATGTACTCCACCCTTCTTCTAATAATTTTGTTTGGGGCAATTCCTTTAACGCTTCATAAGCTCCTAACTGTTTTTTACGCAATCTTTTTAATTTGTAAAGTCTACTAGCAGCACCATCACATACTTTAAATAAATTGGGATCGTAACTTTCTTCACATCTCTGTCGATGTTTTTCCACTTTTTCACTATCTTTTCTTAAGCGTTCGTTCATAATTTTTATTACATGGTCATTTTCATCATCTTCCAAAACATCTTCTAATCTAGAAGATTTAATGGGAGATTTTCTTCCATTAATTTGATTGATCAAGTTACATTTTCTTAGATTATAGACCTTTTCGCTATATGTTGTCAATTTTAAGTCAAGCCATGAATTGTCCACTTGATTTTTGTTCAAAATTTCTTCTTCACTAAATGGTTTAAAATCACCAGGTACATTACGGACCGCATTTTCGTTCCATTCCTGGATATAATCAATAAGAGGAGTTAATTCTTCATTTATTGCTAACATCTCTTTTTCAGTAACATTAAGTTCACCAGCATATTTTCTCTTTTTTCTTAATTTTTTATTATTCTCGTAAAGGAAAACATGCCCTCCTAATTCGTGTGCTAAAGTATCAACTAATCCTTCTTCTTTTTCAGCTAATTCTTCTAAAGAATTTACTAGGGGTAATTCAACTAGGTAAGTTGGAATTCTTCCTTGACAAAATACTCTTGTTGAACCTTGATGTTCAATATATTCTTGTTCATAAATCAATTGACCAATAGCTTTTTCTTTAGATCTTTTAACTTCGAATGATTCATCTTCCCCCTTTTTTCCTTTTTCAAACGTAACATTGGTTCTTTGGTCTTCTAAATTTCGATAAGTTTCATTTTTCCGTTTTTCTTGAAAATCTTCAATAAAATTAATTTCAATTCTATCTTGTGGTAATTTGATTCCAAAATTATTTTCTAAAGTAGTATAAACATTGTTAACAAGTTCATTTAACTTTTCGTTTAATTCCATATATATTTATCTCGCAAATTATTTTCTATTTGTTAAACAATTCCCAAGGGAACTCTTTCTTACCGAGAGATTTAACATTAAATTCCATTTCAACATCTGCAGCAGCTCTTTCTAAAGTTGCTATTTGTCCTTCTGAGTAAGGAACACCTTCATTTTGAACATATTTTGTAGCTTGAATTGCTCGATCTCCACACCAACGTGAAGCTTTGCCAAAATATTTTCGGTAATCATTCATTAGTGCAGATACTTTAGCTAAAGCATCATTTTTAGAATAATGGAAGTCTACTGCTTGGGCCATAAAAGTGTGTGAAATTCGTTCTTCTGGATTTGTAGTGCCAAGATTAACTTTTATTATCGGTCCGCCACCTAATGCATTATCAACTTCAATCATTCTTAACTTTGCATCTCCTTTATAACCTGCGGCCTCTGAACCAAGTTGGAATACTCCTGCATCATTTCCGTTAACAGACCTAAAACCACGTTTACCCTCTTCAGGAGTGTAAAATATATCTCTTGGGTTAAATGTAGATTTATGATTAATATCAGCCATATATCCAGGCATGTTAACTTTATCTCCCGCTTTCAAGCATTTCATTGCGTAACTTACTGCCATTCTTGTTAATGCCATATCCATAGTTAAAATCCCTTCATTGTGTGGGATTGAAATAGCTTCGGGGTTAGTTCCTGTTCTTATTTCTTGACCTGCACCTTTAGTATAATCTCTTTTATCAATATCATCTCCTAAAGGTCGAGTAACAGCAGCAGTTGTACAAGTTACAACCCCTTCTAAATCTTTATCTTCAGCAATTAAATGACTCCATACACCAGCAGCACCGTAATGATTTCCACCGGTAGTGTAAACTTTTGCCATGCCAAATTTTCGGGCAGTTTCTTTTACCCAATCAACAGCTATTTGAGAAGTTATATGGCCTGGTGCGCCGTTACATTTTATTACTGCTAAAGTAGGATACTTAGTTTCTTTAAGTTCTGGAACAGCCGTAAAATTAACTGTACCACAAACGCCAGTTTTTTTAACATTCTCTTCTAAACTAGTGCCGCCCGCTAAGCCATGCGAAAAAATACCTCGTTCATCAGCAGTAAGTAAAGCATAAGCTGTAGCTTTTGCATATCTTTTTGGCCAACCTTTCTTTGTTAACACATCAACAGCAAAATCGTTTAATTGTTTAATCTCAAAATGTTCATGTTCCATTTTTTATTTACCTCTAACAATCATTTCTTTTTCAGTTTTATCTACATAAGGGATCATACTGGTAAAATTTGCTGTTAAACAAAATTCTAAATCTGCGTTTAATCCAGTTCTAATCATTCTTTCTGTTCCTCTACCTTCAGTCCTAAGTTTTGTTAAATATGATTCAATCTCGCCGGGTTTTCCAGTTAAAATATTATGGATTGCTTGAGCACAAAGTGAATCTTCTAAAGATTTTAAAGGTCCGCCATCGCTGTCCAAATCACCACATCCTACCAAATAAACTTCTTTTTTGTCTGTTAGGTAATTTACTACCGCGTTAATATTACCAAAAGTGGCAATAATAGTTTCTTGAGCATTTTTTGCAGCAACTACCGCTTTAGTGCCCATACTAGAAGCAATAATAACTCTTTTTTCTGTTAAATCTAATTCAGCAGCTTTACTTGGAGAGTTGTCATAATCTGCATTTTCAAATTTAAAACCTCGATGTTCTCCAAAAAATAGATGGTTTGGATACTCTTCCCTAATTGCTTTAACTTCATCTTCAGTGTTAGCTGTTTTTGGAATAACATATTCTGCGCCACTACTAAGAATTGATAAGATCGTATTACTAGCTCGGAAGACGTCCATTATTACAGCAATTTCTGGTTCGCCATTAAATTCATGGTAACTGTTTATGGTCTTTATATTTTGCATTTTTATTTCCTCTCCGGAAACCCTAATATGGTTTCCAAACTATACTTAGCAATTGCTAAACTGCCAGTAATTCCCGGAGAATCTATGCCCACATTATGGACACAATTCTTAAATCGTTGATCTCTTTGAATTACCCAATCAAAGTGCGTTTTCAACTTTGCTTGAATTCCAACATTGTAAAAACCTAAATCTTCAGTTTTTAATTGTCCAGCAAAATCGCTAACTCCCTCTGAAAAAAACTCTAAAGGAAGATGGTGCTTATAATTTTCTTTACCAAATCCAATAGTTACGCCTGGTCCAACCATAACTGTATTACCTACTTCACCATTTTCGCCAAATGTTGGAGATAAATGTACTCCCACTTGCCTGGTAACTTTACCTTCTGCCAACAATTTTTCATATTCTGAAAATGGTACATCGGCAATTTTTCCAGTATCATTATAAAAGCCAAAAGAAGCGTGATAAACGTTTAACCTTCCCATATTTAATTCTGGTCTTCGACTTTTGTAAAACATTGCTACTTCTCCCCTGGTTGGAAATATTTCCCAATCATTTTCTGGATTAACCATCTTAGCAATTTCGTCAGAATAAAGTCCAGCACAGTTGAATAGTAATTCTGTTTTTATAGTGTCAGCATTAGTAGAATCATCATTTTGAATAGTTACTTCAAAACCATCATCTCTAGAATTAATATTTGTAACTTTAGTTCCAAACATAAATTGAGCATCCTGTTCTTGGCTCATGCCTCTCAACTTTGATAAATATTCACCAGCATCAATGATTCCCGAAGTTGGAAAATAAGCAGCTTGAAGACATTCTACGTTTGGTTCTAATGTTCTAGCTTCGTCCCCACTAATCATTCGTGCTCCTGGAACACCATTCTCTATTGCGTTTCTTAAAACTCCTTTAACATATTCAATTTGTCTTGGAGTTGTTGCCACAACTAATTTACCGCTCTTGTCATAAGGGACACCATGTTTATCGCAAAAATCGTAAACCATTGGGTTTCCTTCAACACAAAGTTTTGCTTTCAAAGGAGCAACATCTTTTGGATAAAAAACTCCCGCATGGTCCACTCCAGAACTTCTTAAAGATTGATTTTCTAATTTGTCTTTTCTATGTCTTTCTATAACGACAACTTCTCTATCTGTTTTTTTTGATAATTCATAAGCGATTGCTGTTCCCACAACACCGCCCCCAACAATTGTAGCGTATACTTTTTCCATTTTTTATCTCTCCATTTTCATTTTTTCGTACATCTGAATTGTTTCGCCGGGTGCAAGTTTGAATTTCTGTTCTAATTTTCCGGGCGAACCAGGAATTATTAAGTAACCGGCATTAACAAAACTTTCACTAACTTTTTTAGTTTTATCATCAACAATAGTTTCTAAACCATTGTCTTTTCCTACCTCTGTAGGCATCCATTCTCTTAACCTGATTGCAAATAACTCTGGGGGTAATATGTCGATAATATGTTCAGGATTCATGGGCGTTTCTTGGTTAACTGTAAATGTTAAGTTTACTTTTCTAGCATTTGGCACTTCGTTCTGCCATAGTTCGCCCATCTTTCGAATTTCAGCAAAACTAATTAGTGGTATTTTTGTTAAACTTTGTCGGTACTCATGATCCGTTGAATTTAATGAGATTTGAAATTGTACTGGGTTAGGGTAATCTTTTGCAAGCTCAACTAACTGTTGGTAACTTTTTCTGACTACTTTTGTATTTGGTAAAACACTAGAAATTTTTAGTTGTAAAGGTAGTTCATCTTTAAATGTTTCAAGCGCTTTTGCTAGATAATGATTAGCTAAAGGGTCTCCACCCATTACGAAAGTTGCTTTCACCGGTTTTGAAAATATGTCGTAACCTTTTTTAGTTGCATTAGATAATAATAATCTTAATTGATCCACAATTTCGTTATCTGTTAAGTTTCTCTTTAAGCCATTAGTTCCTAATTGACAAAAATTACATTTAGTTGCACAGCCAATTTGGGCAGATAAAGCAGCTAAGTATTTAATTTCTTTATAACTATCACAAAAAGTTGATTCGAAATTTTTTTTATCTTTAGTTTCCATTAAACTTCTAATAAATTGATTGTCATAATCAAGATTAATTGGAGAATCTAGACTTAATACTGGCTCTTTAACAAATAAAGCCATTTTCTGGTTCAGTTGTTTTTGCGTGATGTATTCTGTCATTTCTTAATCTTAAATGTTCAACTTCTACTTAAAGAAGAGGGGTAGCGGTCACTACTACCTTTTAACAAAAAATAAGCGAAGAGTTTATAAACAAATGGCACTTATTGGTAGTATGGACAAGGACGCATTAGCAGAATTGGGTTTAAGTAAAAATGAAATAGAGGTTTATTTGAAACTATTGGGATTAAAAAGTTCTACTGCAATAACTATCGCTAAAGAAGCTAAATTATACAAATCAAATGTTTATAGTGCTTTAGAGAGATTAGTCAAAAAAGGGTTAGTAACTCACATTCAAAAAGGTAATGTTAGGTACTTTCAAGCAGTTGACCCTGAACAAATTATGAATTTACTTAAAGAAAGGGAAATAAAATTACAAAAAATAATTCCAGAATTAAAAATGCTTCAATTTGGTGCCCAAAATCCGACAGACGTTTCTGTTTATGAAGGGGTTACAGGAACAAGAAAAGTTTGGATTGATCTGGTTACAAATACAAAGGAGTTATATCTTCTTGGTGCGCCTCGAGATTTAGTGAAAAATGTTGGTGAGGCTTGGGTAAATGAGGAATGGCACAAACCAAGAATAAAAAACAAAATTCTTTATTATCACATTGTTAATGAGGATTATCCCATTCATCGAATAAAGTTAATTAGAAAAATGCCTTACACAACAATCAGATTCTTGAATAAAAAACATAATGCTCCTAATGCTACTTTTATTAATGATAATTGTGTGGCAATGATTTTCTTGAATCCATTAATTTCAGTCCAAATTGATAACAAAGATGTTGCAAAATC
>CAZQLW010000016.1:0-8730 GCA_964594395.1 uncultured Methanosarcinales archaeon
GTAACTTCAGGAGCAACTTCAAGTACTACAATGGCTGGTGGAACATTAACACCTGTAGAAGTTGTTGATGCAACAAAACTAGATAGTGAAGTAGCTGATGCAACTGCTCAGAACTTAATCGTTGTTGGTGGACCTTGTGTAAACAGTATTGCTGCTGAACTTTTAGGTAACCCTGCAGATTGTACTGAAGGATTCATGGCTGGTAAAGCAAGAATCAAGTTGTTCACTAATGGAGACAACATGGCAATGTTAGTTGCTGGTTGGAACGGTGAAGACACTCGGTTAGCTGGTAAAGTTGTAGCACACAGATACAGTGAAATGTCTGGCGAAGAAATTGTAGTTGAAGGAACAACATATAGTGACGCTACCATTAGTGCACCTACTGAAGTTGTAGTAGAAGAAGTAATGGAAGAAGAAGTTGTTGAAGAAGAAGCTGCAATGGAAGAAGAAGCTGCTGCTGACGAAAGTTAAGCCTAACGGCTTTATTTTTTATTTTTTTTATTTTTTTTCTGGTTTGAGTTTAAAGATTTTTTCAATTTAGAAATTTTTTAAGAAGTAAGTTTTATATAGTCTTATAAGTTTATTAAAAGTATTCTTTTGCTCGTGGGCGAAAGAACTGAAAGAGGTGATTAAAAATTAACAGATATAAAGATTACATTCCTTTAGTACTATTTTCTTTATTGTTAATCCTATCCTTTTTCATTATTCAACCTTTTCTTAAAGTTATTTTGTTAGCAGCATTATTAGCTTATATCTTGTTTCCATTTTATAAAAAGTTAAGTTTAAAGCTTAATAAAACTGTTACTGCGTTTTTAATTTGTTTAGCCGTATTTCTGATTTTAATTATTCCCTCAATATTTTTTATTAAAACTTTGATTCAAGAAACTTATATGATTTTTATTGTTATTAAACAAAGGTTAGCTACAGGTATCCTTTCTGGATGTGAACATAATCTTTGTGAGACTTTTAAAACTTTGTTTCAAAACCCAGAAGTGAATTATCAAATTCAAAATTTAAGTAAATCTTTTACTAATTGGATTGTTCAAAAAGGATCAGAAGTTTTAGTTAATATTCCTAACACTATTATCAATCTTTTTATCATGTTTTTTGCTTTATTTTATTTTTTAAAGGATGGTGAAAAGTTTATTAAACAAATTCATCATTATGTTAGTATCAAGAAAAAGAAGTCATTAATTTTAGTAAAAAGGTTAGAAGAAATTGTGCATGGTGTTGTTTTTGGATATTTTATTGTGGCATTGATTCAGGGCGCTTTAGGAACGTTAGGATTTTTTATTTTCGGTATCTCTTCACCAATATTTTGGGGATTAATGATGGCCCTTCTAGCTTTAATTCCTTTCTTGGGGACAGGAATCATTTGGGTACCAGCATCACTATTTTTGTTCCTGGAAGGGTTAATTGGTGATTCAAATTTGTTAATCTTTAAAGGAGTAGCATTATTTGTTTATGGTTTAATCTTTGTTAGTACCTCAGATAATATTCTTAAACCAAAATTAATGGGCGATAAAGCTAAAGTTCATCCCGCGATTGTTCTTTTGGGAATTTTTGGCGGTTTATTATTCTTTGGACCACTAGGAGTAATTTTTGGACCATTAATACTTTCTTTAGTGGTAGTTATTGCTAATAATTACTTAGTAGAAAAATAATTAGCTTGACTAACTTGATTATGTTCCTGGATTATTTTTTCGGGAATAAGCAACTAATTGTTGTAAATAATTTTCTATTTGGACCGTATTGGGAATATTTCTGAGAAAGAATTTATTCCCTAAATTGATAGTATACGTTTTAAACATTTTATCAATAAAATCTGAATGAGGTTTAGTATTAATGATGTTTAAATAGTTTATTTGTTGTTTTAAGAAACTAATTCGATTTTTATAAAATTTATAATTTTGGTTTGCTCTGTGAAAAGAGATGTAAATTCCTAAAGCGAGTACCGCTAACAAGATTATTAAAGCGATTACTTTAATTAAAGTTTCTTCGCCAGCTTTAAGATCTAAAAGTGAAATGTTTAAGAGGATTCCTAAATAAAAAATTATTCCCAGGCCTAACAATGAAACTACTTTTGGGATTAAAGCTCTTTTTTTGTTCTGAGCTAAGGCATAGATTGGTTGTTCAACTGAAACTGTTGCTGGACGTGGTTGTTGGTTCTGTTGTTTTGATTGTGTCTGTTGCCCTTGAATGTTAGCTTGAGATTGTTGCGGTTCCATAATTATTGTTCCCCTCAAATGTACGACATTTGATAACGGGGCGACATGCACAAATCCTTGATTTGCTTAGTCACCAATGATTCTAATGGGCCTGCCCGGACTTGCACGAGAAATCTTACGATTTCTGGGTAAGACTTCGTCTTGCACCGGGGACCTCCCGCGGTCTGCTCCTCTAAATTTTGATTGGAGAGGAAAGTCAGGCGGACGTCATAGCTATTGTCCATCTTTTTCAGATCTTCTGTTAAGATTCTAGACTACAGGCCCAAATTTTGTGATATGAAAAGGAAAAGCTTATAATCATATATAAATTTTCTTCTTCTATGCATCATCATCATGATCATTTTTGGTGGAGGTTCTTCCCACATAAAGAACTTACTCAGATTTATGTCTCTACAGCAATAAGATCTTTTGCTAATTCATTGATTAGTTTATTCATTGCTCTTTACTTGTATAAAGAAATTGGTCTGACTTTACAAAAAACCCTTTACTTTTTTATTTTTTACGCAATTATTTTTGCAATCTCTACTCCAATAGCAGCAAAATTTTCTGCTCGTTTTGGATTAAAACATTCAATTTTATTCAGTGTTCCTTTTTATTTAGCTTTTGTTGTTTTACTTTATCTTTTACCTGTGCTTAATACGCCATTAATGGTCATTGCTGCACTTTGGGGTGTTTCCCTTGCTTTTTATTGGATGGGCTTGCATTTAGTTTTTCATCATGCAAGTCATAAGAATCATCGAGGCGAAGAATTTGGTAAAAGGGCAGGGATTTCTATTTTTGCTACGATGATGGGTCCGGTGATAGGCGGTTTTTTGATCAAGTTTGTTGGTTTTAAACTTGTTTTTGTTTTGGCTTCAATATTATTGTTTAGTTCAGCATTATTTTTATTTCTTAGTAAGGAGGATTATATTAAGTATCAATTTTCATTAAGAAACCTTTTGGTAAGGGAACACTGGGAAAATTCTATTTTCTTCACTTCGCGAGGAGTTTGGGGGATGACATCGGGAGTAATTTGGCCTTTATTTATATTTTCTATCTTGAATGATTATTTATCTTTAGGGATTGTTGGTTCATTATTAGCAGGGGTTAGTGCTATTTTTATTTTATTAGTAGGAAAATATAGTGATAAAATTGGTAAAAGAAAAATAATTAAATGGGTTTCTGGTTTTGAATCATTATCTTGGTTCGTTCGTTCAGTGGTAGTTACAACCACACATGTTTTTGGAGCAACCCTTTTTGGTGCTTTAACTCATGGAATTATGGAATCGCCCATTGGTGCATTAGGGTATGATAAAGCTAAGGACAAAGTTGCTGAATATTTTGTTAGTAGGGAAGTATACATTTGTTTAGGAAGAATTTTAGTTCTAATTTTTGTTTTAATGACTAATAGTTTATCTAGTGGATTAATTTTTAATGGTTTTACTAATTTAGCAGCCTTATTATTTTAAACAAAAATGAAAACAGATCATGAAACAGACTTTTTTTCTGGGATGATAGAGTTACAATATGGGCAAAAAGTAGAGGATAAGTTAAAAATTTTATCTAACAAAATTTCTTGGGCTAAAGGTTGGCCAGAAAATAAGCAAGCATTCTGGAACGCAGAAGCGTTCATGTGGGAACGTAAAATTGAAAAAGAAAAGCGGGACTTAATTAGTAAAGAATTAAGTTTTTTAAATGAAGGAAAAAATTTAGATTTAGGTTGTGGTGCTTATTCTTATCTTCCTTCAGTAGGGTTTGACTTCTCTAAAAAAATGTTACAATTTAACGATAATTGTTTAGAAAAAGTTGTTGGAAATTTAGAAAAAAAGTTACCATTTCCATCTGGTACTTTTGATTCTGTTACAACAATATTTGTTTTAAATTATGTTCAAAACTATCAACCATTGTTGTTTGAAATAAGAAGAGTAATTAAGAAGGATGGTTGCTTTGTAATGGTTTGCTCAGAAAAAAATGTTAATCAGTGGCATCAACAAAAACAAGTACATCATTTTTCTTTCCAGGAATGGAAATCTTTACTTAAAAAAAATGGTTTTCTTGTAAAATCTTATTCTAAGTGTGGTTTATTATTTTTTGTAAACAAAATTAAGTGATTTTAATTCATTCCAACAGGAATCTAGCTAAAGTTAACTAGATATAGCTAACTAAAGTTTGGAATTACAATATCTTAATAAAAGAGATTTACCCAAAATAGATTGACAAGATAGAAGAATGAGGGAAAAAGATGGCAAAGATTAAAGATTGGGTGAACTTACTAAGGGTTAGGCAATGGTACAAAAATTTAGTTATTTTCTTAGCAGTTTTCTTTTCAGGAAATTTATTTTCTCCCAATGAGATTTATTTAACTTTTCTGGGTTTTCTTTCACTCTGTTTAATTTCTTCAAGTAACTATATCATTAACGACTTTGTTGATTTAAAAAAAGATAAATTTCATCCAGAAAAAAAAAGTAGGCCTTTAGTTTCAGGAAAAATAAAATTGTTTTCAGCAGTATTGGTGGCATTAATATTTATTGTTATAAGTTTAGTTTTGGCTTTATATTTGGGTAAAATATTTTTTTATTTGATTGTTGCTATTTTCGCGCTTAGTCAATTTTATAACATTTATCTTAAAAATGTTCTTTTTGCTGATATTTTAACTATTGCGATACTTTTTGTTGGACGAGCAATTTCTGGTGCTTACTTAATCAATGTGAAAATATCTCCTTGGTTGATTCTTTGTCCGTTTTTCTTATCTTTATTCCTTTCAATTGGAAAAAGACATGCGGACCTTAACTTATTAAAAGATAAAGCTCAAAAAACAAGAAAAGTATTACGTGAGTATAATCATGGTTTAACAAGCTCTTTAATGACTATCTCAACAACATTATTAATAATCTCCTATGCTCTTTACTGTTTTTTAAGTATTCATCCGAACTTACTTTACACTCTACCTTTTGCTTTATTTGTAATTTTTCGTTACCTTTACTTGATTAACAAAGGTTCAATTATTGCTCGCCATCCAGAAAAAATTGTTAAAGATTCAGAAATGCTCACGGGAGTTTTTTTATGGATAATTATTACAATCGTACTTTTATATGTTTAAATTGATTGTAAAGAATTAATGTTTTTTTCTAACTTTAATAAAGTCTCCTAAAGTGAAACCTTCACCAGATTTCTTTTTTTCCATTTCTACTGATTTAACTTCTTCTTTTTCAACTAAACTAATGTTTAACTTCTTTTCTAATTTTCTGGCAATATCTAACCGAGGTTTTAATGAACCATTTTCCCATTTGTTTAAAACGCTTTCTCGTTCGTTAATAAATTTAGAAAATTCTTCTTGGTTCATCTTTCTTGCATCACGGGTAGATTTAATCAATTGACTATAATTATCAACAACTTTAAATTCTTGCTGTTTTTGCTTAGAAATAATATTTTTATGTTTAAATGGGACATTTTTAGCTTGTAATGAACTCTTTTTTACTTGACCATATTTCACGCAATTAGGACAAACTTTTAAGTCTCCTCCTTCTACGTTAGCAACAATTAATCTGCTTTCTTTTCCGCACATCTCACAAAGTGGCATTTTATTGAACAAATAATGAACTTATATTAAAATTTAACGTTATGGGGTCCATTATTTAAAATATATAATTAAAAATATACTATGGGTCACTTAAATAATAATATAAAAATAGAGTTAAAATTCAATAATTATATATATGATGGAACGCAAAATGGTAATAATGATTAATCTACCTGTTTCATCACAATTTGTACTACTTTTTTTTACTGTTTTCCTTATTACTTGGTTAATTATTCCTTTTTGGATTAAGAGAGCTAAAAAAGCAGGATTAGTGGGAAAAGATATCCATAAACGTGGAGAGAGAGTAATTGCTGAAATGGGTGGGATTACAGTTTTATTAGGGTTTATTATTGGAATTATGATTTACATTGCAATGCGAGTTTTTATTTTTCAAGCTAATACAAATATTGCTACTATTTTAGCAATCCTTACCGCAATTTTGTTAGCAGGGATAATAGGAATTATTGATGATGTCTTAGGTTGGAAAATAGGTTTAAGACAATGGCAAAAGCCTCTTTTAACTTTACTTGTAGCAATGCCCGTTATGGCTGTTAACGCTGGAACA
The DNA here is from genome assembly GCA_964594395.1 of uncultured Methanosarcinales archaeon. Lineage (GTDB taxonomy): Archaea > Nanobdellota > Nanobdellia > Woesearchaeales > GW2011-AR9 > CAZQLW01. Next base: position 6,353 of record CAZQLW010000016.1, read on the forward strand.
AGAGTAATGAGTTTACCTTTCATTGGACCTTTTGATTTGGGTTTAATTTATCCGTTAATAGTAATTCCAGCAATAATTTTAATAGGGACAAACGGGTTTAACATGCTTGCTGGGTATAATGGTTTAGAAGCTGGTCAGGGAATAATTATTTTATCCACTTTAGCTTACTTTAGTTATCTTAACAATTCTCCTTGGTTAGCAGTTGTTGCTTTTACCATGGTTTCTACGTTAATTGCATTTTGGTTTTATAATCGTTACCCTGCAAAAGTTTTTCCTGGAGATTCTTTAACTTATACGGTTGGCGCTTTAGCATCAGTGATAGCAATTTTTGCAAATTTAGAAAAGTTATTTTTTATTTTGTTTATCCCTTACATTATTGAGTTTTTCTTAAAATTAAGAGGGAAATTCAAAAAGGAAAGTTTTGCTAAAATCCAAGAAGATGGTACTTTAATTCCAAGGTATGAAAAAAATTATGGGTTAGAACACGTTATGGTTAATTTGTTGAACAGATTAAAATTAAGAACAACTGAACGTAAAGTTGTTTATTCTATTTATTTTGTCCAAATAATTTGTGTGGTTCTATCATTTGTTTTATAGGTGAAATTTGAAATGAAAGTAGTGGTAATGATTCCGGCGTACAATGAGGAAAACACTATTGCTAAAGTTATTTCTTGGATTCCTCGTGATTGTGCAGATGAAGTTAAAGTTTTAGTGATTAATGATGGGTCTCATGATCAAACAGTGAAAGTAGCAAAAAAAGCCGGTGCAGATAAAGTAATATCTCATAAAACTAATCTTGGCTTAGGGACAACTTTTCGTGACGGAATTAATCAAGCGTTAAAGATGGGTGCTGACATTATAGTTAACATTGACGCTGATGGACAGTTTAACCCACAAGATATTTCTAAGTTGTTAGAACCAATCATTGATGGCGAGGCAGATATGGTTACTTGTTCGCGGTTTAAAGATTATTCATTAGTTCCTAAAATGCCAAAAATAAAGATTTTTGGTAACAAACTTTTTGCTAAAGTATTGAATTTTTTTCTTAGAAAGAATTATACTGACACACAATGCGGGTTTCGGGCTTATTCAAAAGAAGCAGCTTTACGTTTAACTTTGTTCGGGAAATTTACTTACACTCAAGAAGTTTTCATTGATCTAGTTAAAAAAGGTTTCCGGATCAAAGAAGTTGCTTGTAAAGTTTTAGGAGAAAGGGAAGGCAAGTCTAGGGTAGTTAAAAATGTATTATCATACGGGTTAAAAGTTTCATTAATAATTGTACGAAGTACTCGCGATTATGAACCGTTAAAGTTTTTTGGTGTGCCCGGAGTATTTCTTAGTGGGTTAGGTATACTCAGTAGTTTAATACTATTTGCTCGTTGGTTAATGATTACCAAAGTTGATCCTTATTTAATTGTAGTTTATGCTAACGTATTTTTGATCATTATTGGAATACTTTTAATGATTTTAGGTTTGTTGGCGGATATGCTAGGTAGAAACAGACAATTACAGGAAGAAATTTTTTACAAACTTAAAAAACAAGAAATTAACGATAATAATAATAATAAATAATTTTTTATTTTGAAAAATGTGTGGAATTTGTGGTTTTAATTGGGAAGATAAAGAGCTCTTAAAGAAGATGATTTCTGTTATTCATCATCGGGGGCCGGATCAAGGAGGGGTTTATTTAGATAGTGGTATTTCTTTAGGACACCGAAGGTTAAGTATTATTGATTTGTCTGCTGCCGGGAATATGCCTATGCCTAACGAAGATGGTTCAATTTTAATTGTTTACAATGGTGAAATTTTTAATTTTTTAGAATTGCGTGCAGAATTGGAACAATATAACCATCAGTTTAATTCTAATACAGATACTGAAGTAATTATTCATGGTTATGAACAATGGGGAGAAAAAATTGTTGAAAAACTTAACGGTCAGTTTGCTTTTTGTATTTATGATTTGAAAAAAAATAAATTATTCTTAGCCAGGGATAGGTTAGGGATTAAACCACTTTATTATTATTGGGATGGAAATAAATTTATTTTTGCTTCTGAAATTAAGCCTATTTTACTTGCAGAAGTTCCGAGAGTAGTTAACATTAAAGCGGCAAGGAATTATTTGAATTTACGTTACAGTCCTGGTGAAGATACACTTTTTGCAGGAATTAAAAAATTATTGCCCGGAAATACACTAACTTTACAAAATGGTCAAATTCATTTTAACCAATTTTGGGACGTTCCAGTACCTAGTATTAAAAAAATTAGTGCGAAAAATGCTAGTCAAACCGTTAAAGAATTGTTAACAGATTCAGTAAGAAGAAGGTTAATCGCTGATGTTCCTGTTGGAGTTTATCTTTCTGGAGGAATAGATTCAGCAG
>CAZQLW010000016.1:8830-19531 GCA_964594395.1 uncultured Methanosarcinales archaeon
GATTATTTCAATACTGAACATCATGAAATTGTTGTTGAGGATAGCATCTCGGAAACTTTACCCAAACTGATTTGGCATTTAGATATGCCTCATGGTGATCCGGTTATTATCCCTCAATTTAAATTATCCGAGTTAGCAGCAAAAAAAGTTAAAGTAGTACTTTCTGGTGAGGGTGCTGACGAAATCTTTGCCGGGTATGTCCAGTACAAAACATTTTTGCAAGCAAGTAAAATCAAATTTGTTCCGGCGATGATTAAAGCAGGGTTGGTTGATAAAATTCCAGTAAATGTTCTGGACAAATTTTTCCAGTATCCTTCTTCTATGGGAGACAAAGGTAAAGAGAAAGTTGTAGATTTTTTTAAAGATTTTAATGATAAAGAGAAAGCATACTTTGATTTAACTTCTATCATGAGTAATAAGGATAACAATTTTTTGTTTACTGAAAAAATTAAAGGAGTTAATTTAGGCATTGCAAAATTTCAACAGCAAAGAAAACCAGTACTTAACCAACTTCTTTATAATGATATGAAAAGGTGGATGCCAAATTATGTTTTACATATTAATGATCGGATGACAATGGCTAATTCTATTGAAGGGAGAGTGCCATTTTTGGATCATCGTTTAGTTGAATATTCTACTACTCTTCCAAGTAATCTTAAACTTAATCATGGTCAGACTAAATATGTTTTACGTCAAGCTTTGAAAAATGTTTTACCTAATACACAAGTTAAAAAACAGGCTTTTTTTATGCCTCTTGACAAATGGTATAAAGATGAATTAAAAGGTTTGGCGGAAGAATTGTTTACTCATTCTCAGGTTAAAGAGAGAGGGTACTTCAATTATTATTACTTAAAAAAAATATGGGACAATTATAATCAATCAAAACTAATTTATGGTAAGCAGTTATTTACATTAATAAATTTTGAATTGTGGCAAAGAATGTTTATTGATGCGGATAAAATTCCGGTTAATAATAAGATTAAGATTAGCTCTTTATTATGAGGAAACATAAACATGATGATGAAAACACGTATTATGACTGTAGACTTGGAAAACGATTTGCGTTCAAGTAGATGTAAAAGTATTGAAATTATCGTTCCTAAATTGCTTGATTTTTTTGATGACCTGGATATTAACGCAACGTTTTTTACCGTAACTTCATTATTAGAAAAGTATGAGTCTGAAATTAAAGAAATTGCTAAAAAACACGAAATTGCATCTCATTCACATACTCATTCTTGGTTAAATAATCAGAATGCAGAGTTCGAAATTAGGGAATCAAAACAAAAAATGAAAGAGTTTGGAATTAAATGTCAAGGTTTTAGAGCGCCTGGTTTCATTACCACTAAAAATCATTTTACTTTGTTAAAAAATTATGGATATAGTTATGATTCTTCGTTAGCAACATATTATCCTGGAAGATATAATAATCTGTCTTTGCCAAATAAACCGTTCTTAAAAAAAGGAATTATTACTTTTCCAATTCCAAATTTTGTTTACCCTACAATTAGTTCGGGATTACCTTATTTAAAATTGTTTCATCCTCTTTCCAAATTTTTCCCATCAAAATACATGTTTTATTTACATCCCTGGGAATTGTTAGAAAAGAATGATTTACCTCCTGCAAATTCAGTAGTTAAATCTTTATTAAGAAGAAATTCTGGAAAGAACGCCTGGAAAATATTTACTAAACACATTAATAAAGAAGAAAGTAAGTGGGTTGGTTGTCAGGATTGGATTGATTCAAATCCCTAGTTTTTTTCTTAAAGTCATTCCAACTAATCTGGTTAGCCATAAAGGCATCAGTGTCCATAGTTTAACCAAAGAAGCATATTGTGAGGGGTCAACAACTGGTATCTCTCTTGTTTGCCACAATAAGAAATAAGATGGTAATTCTAACAATTCTGGACCCCACTTACGTTTATATTCAAACTGGCCCGACTCTTCTCTAACTCGACCAAAATCAAAAAACTGATAATCATTGTTACAGGCCCATTTAATAAATGTCCAATGAACTGCATCGTTCGGTCGAAACTGTTTATAATTGTTATCTGAGATCGCAATAATGATGTGAACTCGGTCTTGATAACAAAAACCAACCAAAGCAGAAATTAGCTTGCCTTGATAATAAGCACCATAAATTTTTCCAAGATTATTATTAACCATGTTTTCGTAAAAACTTAAAAAATATTTTTTTGAATAAGGTGGACTACCAAATTGGCGCATGTTTTTCAAATAGAGGTGATACAATTTGTTTAAGTCTGTAATTGGCACTTCTTTAATTTCTAAGCTTTTTAACGCTTTCTTGATTGCTTTCCTTTTAGATTTTTGAATGTTCTTCCAAACTTTCTCTTCTTGATCTAATTTTAAAACAAAACGCTTGTAAAGATTTTTTTTAATCATCTTTTTTGATAAAATGGGGTCGAATTTTTCTAATCCACCTCGTATTTCTAAGAAATTAAAATTATTTTTATACTTTTTATCAATGGCGTTAACCATTTCCTTAACAAATTCTGTCTTCCCAGCAAATCCACCATATTCTAAATAAGCAGAAGAAATAATTTTATTATCAAACAATTTACTTTTTATTTTAACCATTGGAATGGTAGTTTGGATTGTTTCATTATCAACAACTGAAACAAATGTATATTGGCAACCAAAAGCTTCTTCAATAAATTTTTTATACTTCAGAGTATGAAAAATTAAATGTTCTTCTTTATTAAGAAACTCTTTCCAAGCTTTTTCCGTGGGATTTAATTCGAGATTAACCATTTTAAGCACCAATACTAATAAAAATAATTCCTACGATTATTAAAAACATACCTATCCATTTGTAACTGTTTATTTTTTCTTTAAGAAACCAGAGGGATAATAATATTGTCCAAATATAGGCTAAAGAAACTAAAGGATATATTGTTGATAAGTCTCCAAACTTTAATGCGTAAACAAGAAGTAATGCTGATAAACCGTGCAAGGTAGCTCCACCATAAAAGTTTGGGTTTTTGAGGAACTGAAAAATATTTTGATTCATTTTTCTGGAAGCAATCTTAAAGAGAAGTGCACCAACAGAACCTACTAACGTACCAATAATAATAATTCCCATTCCCATAAAAAAATCTTTAACCATTACTATCTCCTCCAGCAATTAGGATCACGCCGAAAATGATTAGGATTACGGCATTAATTTTGAAACTGTTTACAACTTCGTTAAAGACAAAAATAGAAATTAAGATTACCCAAATAAAAGTTAGTGAAATTAAAGGGTACATTGTAGACAAGTCTCCATACTTTAAAGCAATAAGGAGTAATAAAGCCCCAATTCCATAAAAAAACAATCCATAAATTAAATTGTAATTAGTCACTAATTTAATTATGTTCCATTCAAAAGTCAAAGACCCATATTTCAAAAATAATTGTCCAAAAGCAGTAAATATAGTACAAATAAACATTAATACTAATCCTATTTTTGTTTCTTTTTTCATTTTCTCCCTAGGGTCTTTTCTTTATACTCTAAAACTTTCTTAATTTTTCTAACAATGTATTTAGTTTCTTTAAAATCACGATAAAGAGCAAAAGTAAGTTGCTGTTCTTCAGCAGCTTTAGCTAACTGATAGCTTGGATTGGAATCAAGACAACGAAATGTTTTCATTTCTCCTAGTTCCACGCCTTCCTTTAATAAATTTTTAATTAACGTTTTTCTTTCTTTTTGATCTTTTGCTAGAATACAAAAATAAAGCCAAGCTGGATTAGAATTGGTTGTTGGTTTAACAAATTTAACTGATCCGGATAATTCTTTAATACAATATTCTGCGTTTATTTTTCTTCTTCTGAGAATTTTTTCATATCTTTGAAATTGATTAATTATCATTTTTTTAGCGAATCTAGAAAGAGAATAATCCAAAGTGGGTTGTTTCTTGTTAAGTTCTGAAGATAAAAGTTTTCTACTGAAAGGATAAATGTTTTTGTTAAAGAAAAGAGAAGAAATTTTTACCTCCATCATGACTTTTAACAATTTCTTCAATGGATATGATTTTAACTTTGTTAACTTGATTTTTTCTTTACTGGCAATTAGTCCACCACAAAAACCAATATTTTTACTTATCCCAAAAGAATAAAACGCATAATCTCCGAAAGAGCCAGCAAGTTTTCCTTGAAACTTTGCGCCTAACGCTTGAGCACAATCTTCGATAAGGATCACATCATTTTTTTTGCACAATTCTGAAATTTGTTCAATATTTGGCAAAAATCCAAAATTATAACTTAAAATTAACACATCAACGTTTTTAATAATTTTTTTGATTTCGTTTTTGTTAGCAACAATTCCGGAATCGTAAAAAATTGGTTGAGTGTCGGCCCTTTTAAGAGCATCAAGAACAACATGGCAAGTAAATGCCGGAATTCCTACTTTTAAAGTTTTATTAATTTCATTTTCAGTTTTCTTCTTAGTTTTAAGATGTAACAAAATCTGTTTTAAAGCTTCTCTGCCAGATCCGGTCCAGTAAATATTGTGATGGGAAATATATTTTCTAAAGGTTACGATTTCTTTGTTTTTATTCCTTTTTCTAATAATACTAAATATATCACTAATTTTCGGAGTTATTTTCTGTTGACTAATAAGCATGAGTCTTTATTCCATAAAGCTCTTTAAAATCTTTATGATTTTTAAGACATTATGAAAATAAAACTTTATTTCCATAGTATATTTAAATGACTTATTAAAGAGAGAATTAGATGAAAATTTGCTATTTTAATCCTACTAATAACATTAGGAGGCCTATTGCTGAACTTGCCAATATTTTGGCTCAGGAAGGCCATAAAATTACTATAGTTTATCCTTTTAGTAATGCTTGTCCAACTAAAAATTGGGTTGCTAATGAAGCAATTAAAAATGATAATATTAAAGCTATTGCGGTAAAATCTTGGTATTTTGCTCCCTTAAGATACAGTTTTCCTAATTTTTTACAATTGTTTAAAATAATTAAAAAAGTATTTAGGAACAATGATAAAATTCATATCTGGGAATATTATTATCCATTATCTGTTATTCCTTTATTGTATGCTTCATTAAATAAAAAAAGAAGAAAGCGAACAATTCTTACTACTGATGGATTTGTTGGTTATTCATATCGGCCAAAAAAGCCGGCCTGGTTAGTTCCTGCATTTAAATTGTATACACAATTGTTCGCTCGTTTTTTGTTCAAAATTCCAAGAACAATGACTACTTATGGTAAGGCAATGTTACCGTTTGCTAGGAAAGCAGGTGTACCAATGAAAAAGTTAAGAGTTGTTTCTACTGGAATACATCTAGACCGATTTAAAGAAATTGATCAAAAAAAAATTAAACAGTTGAAAGAAGAATTTAAAATTAAAACCGGAGAAAAAGTAATTTTATTTGTAGGTATGTTAACCGAACGCAAAGGTGTTGACAAGGTTATTAAAATTAGTAATCGTTTACTTGATGAAAAGTTTAAAATTAAAACTTTAATTATTGGCGATAGTCACGGTAAGAATGAGTTCAAAAAATTTGTTAAGCAAGAACATAAAGATCAAATTATTTTTGCTGGAGGAAGGAAGGATATTCCTGGATTGATGAAGTTAGCTGATGTTTTACTATTGCCTTCAGAAGGTGAAGGTCTTCCCGGTGTAGTAATGGAAGCAATGGCTTCAGGATTATCGGTAGTGGCTACGAAAGAAGGTTGTACACCAGATTTGATTGAGGATGGGGAAGAAGGGTTTTTGATTAGACTAAATGGTAATTATTACAATAAAGTTAAAGATTTGTTAAAAAATAAAAAGTTAAGAATGATGATGTCCAATAAGGCGATTAAAAAAATAAACAACTTTAATTGGAAAATAGTTTTAAGAAAATATGAAAAATTGTACTCGGGGAAATAATTTTAGTCATGTTTAACATCCATTTCTATTAAAACATTTTTTAAATTAAACAAAAAATCTTTAATGTCATCTTCATTTATTGCCCCCATATTAGATAATCTAAATGAATTGATTTTGCCAACTTTGCCGGGATAAATAGTAAACCCGTTTTCAAGTAGTTTGTCATGAAGTTTGTTAAATTCAAAGTTTTGATTTTCTGGGTAAAGGATTGTGATTAATATTTTTGATTCTTCTTCAGACTTTGTTAATACCTTAAGCCCTAGACCTTCTATTCCTTTTCTTAGTATTTCCCAATTATTACTATATCTCTTTACTCGGTTTTCATAACCTTCTTCTAAAAACTCTTCAATTGCTTTTTTGAGAGCATATAATGTTTGTACGGGGGGAGTAAATCTCATCTGATAGTTCTTGGTAAAATATTCATATTGGTCATACAAACTTAAATAAAAAGATCTCCGTGGATATTCTTTAATTACTTTTAGTTGTTCTTTATTACAAATCACAAAACTAACTCCTGCCATTCCTTGGATACATTTATTTGAAGTTGACATCATAAAGTCAATATTGAACTCTTTAATGTTAATTGGAACCCCTGCAAAACTGGATATCGTATCTACGATGAAAACTTTCCCATAACTCTTAACTAATCTTCCAATTTCTTTAACTGGATTTAATAATCCGGTTGTTGTTTCATGATGAATCATAGCAACGCAAGATATTTCGGGATCATCTTTTAACTGTTGTTCAATTTGCATTAAATCGGGAAGTGAATCCCATTCAAGTTTTAGTTCGACACAACCAATATTATACGCTCGAGCAATTTTAGCAATTCTTTCTCCATAAGCACCATTGTTAATGACTAAGATTTTTTTGCTTTTGGGTACAACAGAATTGATTGTGGCATCCATTGCTGCAGTTCCAGATCCACCAAATAAAACACACGCTTCTTCTTCAATAGTTCCACCAGCAATTTCAATTAGGTTATCATTAATGTACTTCATTACGTCTCCAAATTCTTTCTCTCGTGGACAAATATCGGGAACAATTTGAGCATATTTTACGGTGTCTGTAGTGGTTGCGGGCCCAGGATTAAGCAGAATATTTCTTTTTATTTCTGGAAAAACTGTTCTTTTTTCATAACAGGTTTTATCCTTATCCTTATCCTTATTATTTAGGTTGGCAAGAATTTTCGGGTGAACTTCCTCTTTTGCTTTCTTAAAGTCATTTTCGTTATCTATTTCAATCCAATTAAGATTTTTACAATAATCTGTATAAACAGGATAACCTTTTATGTTTGTTGCATGGATTGTTTCTTCATAATGATAATCTTTTTCATCTTTTTGATAATCATTTTCTGCGGTCCTAAATAATTGTTGTAAAAATTCGTTTGATAATTTTGAAATACCCACTAATGCTCCTTTAGCATTTCTTTTACTTTCCTCTGAAATATTCTTTCCAAGGTTTGTTAATTGGTCTTCATCATTTGTACATATATAGACGTCATCTCCGGAATGAAGTAGTGCTGAAACTAAAATAGAATTTTGATTATTTGATTGGATTAAAGTTGATAACGCTTTGCTTTCATATATTAAATCTGACTCTAGTAATAAAATATCGCTATTTGATATTAACTCTTTGGCTTTTGACAAAGAATACATGCTACCTGTGTTTTCATAATTTTCATTTTGGACATATCGGAGTTTCATCCCTTGAAAATCTTCTCCCAACTTTAATTTAATTTGTTCACCCAAGTAACCCGTAACTATAATTACCTCTTTAACCCCTTCTTTTTTTAAGTTGTCTAAAGATTGTTCTAATAATGTCTTACCACCTATCTCAACTAATCCTTTTGGTAACTTTTCAGTCATTGGTCTTAGCCTTGTTCCCATACCTGCGGCCAAAATAACTGCTTTCATCTTTGTATGAACTCCATTAGTTCTTCTTTATTTTGTATCGGGGTTGTTGTTGGTCTCCCTAAATCTTTTCTCGCTCCTTTATTTACTTTTATTTCCAACAGTGTTGGTCCTTCTATTTGTTTGATCTTTCCAATTGTGGCTTTAATTTCCTCTTCGCTTTGAGCAGAAAAAACTGCTTTATATCCATTAGCTTTGGCGATTGCAGGGATGTCAATATTATCTGCTGCGGTTGGTTGTCCTCCTACCGAGTCATGTGCAAAATTATTAAAAATAATATGGCGTAAATTTTTTGGTTGTAATTGGCCGATGCTTGATAAAGAGCCCATCTGCATAATCAAAGCACCATCACCATCAAAACAATATACTTCTTGCTCTGGTTTTTGAAGAGCAACCCCTAAAGCAATCGAAGAAGAATGACCCATTGAACCAACAGTAAGGAAATCTTTTTCGTGTCCTTGTTCTAATTCCTCTCTAAATTCAAATAGTTCCCGAGAAGTTTTTCCAGTAGTGGAAACGATAATTGAATCTTCTTCTAATAGAGGAACAATAGTTTTAATTGCTTGTTCACGATTAAGGGGATAATTAGTGCTTTTTTTATTTTGTAATTCATACTTGTTGAATGTTCCTTTTCTGACAATGAAAGCATAAGGAGAATTTTGATTAGTCATATATTCCGTTGCTTTTATAATTTCTTTTTCCACTTCTTCTATTGTTTCGGGAACAATGGAATAAGGTATTTCTAAAACATCAAGTTGATCTAAAGTTATTTTCCCCATCTTAATATGTTGTGGTTCGTCTTTTTCTCCTGGTTCTCCTCTCCAGCCGATGATTAAAAGCATTGGGATAGAATAAACCCCTTTATCTGTTAAAGAAGTGAGAGGATTAACACCATTTCCTAAACCAGAATTTTGCATGTAAACTGCTGCTGGTTTTCCTGTTGCCAAATAATAACCACTAGCTAATCCGATGGCATTTCCTTCGTTTGCCGTTATAATGTTTTTTTCTTTAGGTAAATTGTCAGTTATATAAGCACATAAGTATTTAAGAGTAGAGTCTGGGATTCCTGTAAAGAAATTAACTTTGTTTTTTTGTAAAAGTTCATAAAATTTTTTTGGAGATAACATTTTTTATCCCCCTCTTTGAGCAAGCATTGCGTTAACTCTTTTGTAATCATCAAAAGTGTGTACTTCAGTCCAGCCTTTATGTATTTCTAAGCATTTTACTTTATGCCCTTTTTCGATTAAGTTTTGGATGGCTTTGGTTAAATCTGCTCCCTTCATTTCTTCAACATTTTCATGATATATTTTTTTTAACAATTCAATGCCTCTTGCACTGAATAAAGCTATGCCAATAAATTCAAAGTTTGCTTCTTCAAAGTTTACACTTGAACCAATCTTAATGATTTCATTATCGTTATCAAGCGTTAAAGTTCTTTCCCCATAAACAGGATTTTTCCTTGCTGTAACTAAGTCTAATTTTTTTCCAGTTCGGTTAGGATGCATTTTGTAAGTAGAATCAACCGCTAAAACGATGTCTTCCTCTCTTTTTATTATTCTTTCAATAACTTCTTTTTCAAATAAAATGTCTGAAAAAGTAATCAATGTTTTCCCTTCCATCTTTTCCTGGGCGTGCATGATTGAATGAAATACTTTTGTCTCAGAAAAGTCTGGGTTTTCAATTTTATTAATTCCTTCAACATTAATTTTATTACTACAATAGCCTGTAATCACATTGATGTCAGAGATTCCGCAAGAGTTAAGCAATTCTACATTCCTTTGTAAGATTGTTTTCCCATTGACGTCTAGCATACAAGTCGGTGTATCGTTAAGATAAATTTGTTGTAAAGTTTCATCAATTGGCTTTCCTGCAGCCGGAATGATGGCAGTGATGTGTTCTTTGTCCTTAACAAATCTTTTCTCGTGATCTTTCATCTCTAAAGTTCCTTGTAATTCGAACAGTTCTTTAACTGGAATTAGTTTTTCCGAAATGGTATGGATACCCTTTTGTTCATTAATTTCCTTTAACGTCTTTTTAATTGCAGTCACTGCAGATCTTATAACATGATTTGCATAGATTACCATTTTTACTTTTGGATGATTTTTAATCTTTTCTTCTGTGAAAGTATAATAATTTGTTGGAACTATTACTACTGGGACGTTCTCTTTCCACTCTTCTAAAAACCTAATTACCTCTGCGGGATCATTTTTTTTAGAATGGATCATAATTGCGTCCGCGCCAGCATCAACATAAGCCTTTGCTCTTTTCATTGCTTCTTCATGTCCCCATCCAGCAATTAAAGCTTCAACTCTTGCCATAACCATAAAATCAGGATTTTTTTTGGCATTTTTTGCTGCTAGAATTTTACCGGCAAATTCGGCAATTGAAGCTAGTTCTTGTTTTCCTCCAGATAACAAACTATTTTGTTTTGGAAATTTTTTATCTTCCATAATCACTCCCGCAATACCTGCGGCTTCAAATTTTTGAATCATTCGAATAACATTAATAGAATTTCCGTAACCTTGATCAACATCAACAACTATCGGTATTGAAACCGCATCATTCATAGAAATTGCTGCGTTTAAGTAGTCGGTCATGGTGAGAATATTGGCGTCAGGAACTGCATGTGACGCAGAAACTTCTAAAGAAGAAGCCCAAATGCCTTCAAAACCAGCTTTTTCTATTAGTTTAGCCGTTAAACCGTTATGGGCGCCGACTATTCGAAAAAATCCCTCTTTAGCAAACAATTCTCTTAGTTTTTTTGTTTTTGACATTTAACGAACCATCTTTAATAAGGAGTCTAACTGAGTTAATCTTATAAATATTATGAAGGTATGATATTATTTTTTGTTCTTATGGCTTGTTAGGAACAAAAATAATTTAATCAGTAACT
>CAZQLW010000017.1:0-19394 GCA_964594395.1 uncultured Methanosarcinales archaeon
AAGAAGAATAACCGCCCGGTGCCTGACCAACCAAAGCATCTGTACGATCAAACCAACCTTTCCCTGCCCTATTAGCTGGATTACCGAACAAGAACTGCCACACTTTACAACCTAAATTACAATCTTCAGAAGTTTCTTCAACGGCTTCAGTCAACTCTTCTTGTCCAGATTGAGCAATAGAAAAAACACTAACAATTAGCAAAAACACTATTACTATCATTAAACTCTTTTTCATCATCTTTCATTTAATTATAAAAATAAAAAAACATTAAAGGACACTATCACAATAACTAACACCACCATCCTTAAATTCGTCAATCATTTGCGTAATGAAACCAATCCAAGATTCAAGTTCATCAATCGCATCCCATATAAAATAAATATACTGACAAGCTGAAGATAATTTTACTGTCTCACCAGCTAAACAATGAATACCACAAGCTAAAATACTTACGGTATGAGTTAAAGCTATAGGGTCAGATAAAGCTTTCTGTAATGCCAAAATAATTTTATCATAAAACTGTGAAAATGGTAGAATGTACCATAATTCGCCAATGTAATATTTACATAATAATAAACCCTCTAAAGCGTCACAAGTATCAACCGTTGCCAAGCCGGAAGCAATTTCATTCTCGTAACACATAATTTTCCGACATTTAATTTGACGAACTTTTTCCAAATTGTTAATTAATCCAGTAACACAAAGAGCAGCAATTGATAAATAAAGGTTATCATAAACACTTCTTGCTGGTTTATATTGTCCTAAAGCCCCTTGCTTAGCTGCCTCTGCTCGGTCGACAGAGTCACCAAATCCGCCAACACCAGCAAAGCTTGGTGATTGACCAATTTCAATTTCAATACTCATTAAAGCATTATAATACTTTACAATCCCAAAATTCCAAGAATCGTACCATTCCCAACCTGAAGGAGTTACACAAGTCAAAATTTTAACAATGGTGTTCAGAGTTTTGAAAATACCATTATTAATACCCTTCTGGGCACTATCTGCACCAAAACAGTAACTTATTGCCGAAACTTCAGTCGCACCAGCAGCGGGTGTACCTTTTGTTGTGGTAGCAGTATTACTGAAAATATCTTTCCCAGCCTGGAACAACATTACTACACTATTAATCATTCCTAAAGCTTGACCAACATAACGCACCCATTTCAAAATTGCTGATAAAGTTCCAATTAATCCCCAAATACCGGTACTAGCATCATGTTTCAAATCACTAATTTTCTCTTCAAGATTTTCGTCCTGAGCACCAAGTTCTGAAAATGCAAAAGGTACTTTAACATAAACTTCTTGAACTTCACCATTATTCAAAGCAAGATTACCAACTTTAGAAAAAATATTCAATTTACATAAGAATTCCACTGTCGTACCATCCCAAGATTCTTCTTCAGACTCTTCCAAATTAAACATTTCTCGACCATCAAACGGTGTAAATTCTAAAATTAATTTAGGTTTTGGTGAAGATTCACCGAAAGGACTAACTCCTCCATAAAGTAAAGATCGACTAATTTCTGGTGACGAAGGTAAATTAGCTTCGTCAGGTGAAACAACTTCGCCAGTACCTTCTAATGCTGCTTCTGCAGTTTCCAAAGGTGCTTCATCAACATTAGGTTCTGTTGCGGACCCAACTAAAGCCGAAGATTTAACTTCTTCAACTATTTCCGTTTTAATATCACCAGTAGGCACACAATCTGCCAATTCAATATTAATCGCTTTAATGTTACCAGCAGCAGGTTTTAAAGTAACTTGCATTGGTAACCTTGTATAAGTGATGGGAGTTGTATCCAAATCAATAAACGCACTAATCCCACCAACAGGTCGAACATGTGATACCTCCCAATAATCAGGATTAGTCTCAGTATCTAAGCCAAGTAAATCAAACCGATACTTACCTTCTTTACCAGCTTTCATATTTTTAGGTTCTTTAAGATATTCTTGAGCAAGATTACCAGCAGTATCAAATATTTTAATTTCTAAATCTAATGAATTGTCAGGACCACTTTTCAAAGATTCAGTTTCTAGTACACAGACCCATTTATTATTTTCTAATTTACACCAATCAGATTCAGTAAAAATTTGCCAACCTTCAGCAGGTACAAAATTTTCAGTAAATTTTAATTCAGGAAATTTAGTTTCTGCATCCATAACTAAATCGTTAAGGTTAACAGCAATAGTTAACCCGTTCTCTTCAGAAGCAGTAAACTTAACAACAATATTATCGTTACTTTGGAAATAATTCTTTTCACCAGTTTCAGATTTACCATAAAATTCTATCTTTTCAATTTTAGGAGCAGAGTTATCAATGTTTAATTCAATTTCTGGTAGTTGTGCTTCATTACCAACATTATCTTCCAGCATGGACAGACTTATCCTAACAATACCGTCAGAATTAAATTCTTTATACGTGTCCCAGTAACAAGTTAAAACATCACCAATTTCAATACATTCGTTAGGTTCTTCATTAGTAGTTGCGCCTAAACCGCCAAGGTTAGCACGGATAGTTTTATTATTAACACCAGACCCTTCATCTTTAACTTCAAGAATAATTCTGTTCTCACCACTGTTAACAAAACTTTTATCTTCAAAAACTCGTTCAGTACCAAAATATAATACTTTGGGCGGTGCATTATCTTTAGTAAACGATTTGCTAACCGTAGCTTCAGCAGTGTTTCCAAAATCGTCAACCGCTAAAATGGTTAAACTAACAGAAGATTTAGGTAAAACTTCAACATTTTTCCAAACACAATGCCATAAATTATCAAAATCAGGATCAGCATCACATTCTGCTTCTTGGCCGTTAAGTTTTGCATCTTCAGAAACCGCAATAACTGCTTCCAGATTAGTTTCTTCAACATCTATACTAATATCTGTGGGGTAAGCAAATTCGCCTATAAATTTACCAAAATCTGTAAATTCTAAAGTTTCAGTTTTAATTTTTGGTTTAATAAAGTCAGCAGAAAATTTTACTGCCGAACTAGAAGAAGTATGACCAAGAAGGTCTTCAGCTTTAATTTTTATCCTTTTCAAACCTTCACCTTCAAGTTCAGCCATTAAAAATCCGCCAGAAACACTATCTTGCTTGTAATCAAACTTTTCCCAGCCATCAATAGACTGAACATTTTCTAATACATTACCTGTATCAGCATCAATAATTTCAATAAGTTTTAAACCGACAGCGGGTGCACCTTCATTAACTTTATCAGTAACTACAAAATTAAGTTCAACCTGACCGTTTGAATTTTGTTTCACATCACCGCCACCAAAAAATATTTTGGGAGCAGAACCGTCAGCGGCAATTACATCACCGTTAGAACTTTGTTTAGTATCACCAGAAGCAACATCTAAATAACTGTAAACTACTTGGAACGGATGTTCAGCTTCCTTAACACCATCAGTTAAAGGACTAATATATTCACAAGCTACTCCTAAAGCAGTAGAAGTACAAGAATTGAAAGGTTCTTCATTATTACCTATCTTAACAACAACATTTTCTGGATTGACTGTACCGTTAGGAGCACCAGTAACTGTAGCTTCAACTTTCCAAGTATCACTTTCAGCATCAATAAATCCCCAAATTCCGGCTTCACCTTCATTTTTAGATATTTGCACATTAATACTTGCATATGAACCTGCTGAATAGAATGGTAATGTTAAAATTAAAGTAACCATAAATATTGCTGCAAAACTCCAGGGATTTTTGTTATACATATTTTTAATCATTTTTAGTCGTACCTTGGTTCTAATTGTTTTCTGTAAATTTGTGACATGTTACCCAATTCGCCCATAACTTGTAAATCTTCAATTACACGCAAATGTTCTTTTTCAGGAACACCAGCAACGTTAAAGCCGAATGCATAAAAAGTAATTTCGTCTGCTCCATACAATTGTTCAGGAGTGATTGTTAAATATTGTTCTGGTAGTGACCATTCAACCTGTGCTGAGATATAATTTTCCATAACAGTCTCTTCCATATCGAAACAAATTAAACCTGAACAACGTTCTTCTTTAGGGATAAGCAACCCTTCATCATTAGAGATAATAACATTGACAGAATAAATTCCTGGTACCAGTTCAACTTCAGCAGTTTCAGAACCAATAACTTGTACAGAAGCTACAAATTCATCACCAAAAGTATTATCATTAATCTCGCCAACCCTTTCTAAGAAAACTACAGCTTTCTCTTGTGGCCGTAACTTTGAAGCTTGGTCAAAGAAATACCAACCGTGCCGTTTATCCAAAAATTCAGGCTTATAAGAGATTGCTGGATCTTCATTATCTACTGAACCTAAAAGACCAGTACCGTAACATTTACCAGAAATACATTTGTTAATATTCTTCTTTTTAACTTTAACACCAATATTTTTTATTTTATGTATTTCGATAACTTCAGTATCCATACCAGCAATAGCATAACCAATAATTCCTGGTTCTTTCTTATATTGATAAGTGTCAATCGGATAAAAGCTTGTAAGGTAATCTTCTTTAATATAACTACCAACACCACCATAAACTGCAGGATATTTGCTTTCCAACTCGCCATGCGTATCAGTTGCACCAATAACACAATCATCCTGATTAGGAATTGATAACCCAATTGTAACTAAATCTAAAGGTTCATTAGTATAACTATCAACAACAATAGTTTTTACAAGTTCCGTATTATATTTAGTTCTATCACAGACCATACTTTTTGATGCTGGAACTACTGGAGCTGGTTGAACATAACCGTCCTCGACAACATTATTATTACGAATGTTAGCTTCAAGTGCAAAAACAAAGTTATATCCCTCACCATTAAAAGCTTCTTCATCAGTAATAGTTATTAACACTGGATAACTAACGTCATAATTAGTAAAATAGTAGTGAGAATTAAAATTTAAAACATAATAATTAGCAGAATAACTATTTGGTTCAATAATTCCATTTTTATCGTTCAGGTCAAAAAATGTGTTCCAACCAAAATAGTCGAAATTAACTATTAAATCTGAACCTAATTCTAACGGTAAAATCATGTTATCATAATTTTTTTGATACAAGTTAGAAAAGTCAATAACAGACTCCTCTGGATCATAAGTATATTCGTGTCGATAAAAGTTTGTACTTCCTAAATAACGGATTAAAGGTACGTTCGAAACTAGTAAAGTTTTAAATTTCTCTTTAACATCAACTTCACTCCAATAAGCAGGAGGAATAAGAGTATATGCAGTAGCATCTTTTGGTGGCAGTTTAGTTGAATCAAGTCCAGAAAATGTCCCGATTAAATCTACTGCTTGCCGTTCAAGGAAACTAAAATTTTGTTGTACTTGACTAATTTCGTCAGCAACCTCATAATAATGTTTCAATTTTAATGGAATTCCGTGAACAAACTGTTTCATTTCAGTTTCAGCAGTACCTTTTTTTGCACCAATTTCCATATCTAACCAAAAATTAATGTTTTGTTGACCAATTTTTACAGTCACTTTTTTTTGTAAAGTACTTTCTTCCAAGAAATCAATTTCATAACCTTGATTTTTAAACGAAGTATAATTATCTAAGCAATCATCAATTTGTTCTTTAACAAACCTGGCTAATTGAGCTTCAACACTCATTTCTGGATCATCTTCATACTTTAATTTTGGTTTAAGCGTAGAATATTTAACTTCATTATTTTCATTTGGATTAATGTTATAATGCCAGAAAGGAACTTTTGTTGGTTCAAGATTGATGCCGTCAGAATCAGTAGGGTCAGAAATTGAATATTCACCCACAATATCGGGATAAATGTAACCGCCTTGTTCACCAAGAATTAATAATCCTCGTTTAGCAACTTGGTGTAAACAATTTTCTGTATAAGATTGTATTTGTTTAAACGCTTGTGGAACTTCTTCACGGACAGGAGTAGCTTCAGCGGTAAGCGAATCTTTAGTAATTGATTGAGTAAAATACATTACACCTGCAAAAGAAAAAAGAAGAATGATCCCAATAATGATAAAGATTGTTATTTGGCCACGTTTGTTAATTAATCTAGTTCTAGAATTACATCTGTTAACGTTACCCCTTTTTACTATCATATTATTAAGATAAGGAAATCATAAGTGTATATAAAGCTTATTGTTTTAAGGGCTAATTAGAACTTTAAGGTTGGCTACCTTCAATGTAATACCGTTTTTTAACTATATCACCAAACTCCGTATCAGTTTCAACCCCATAATCCCAAGAATCTAAACCACGTTCAAACAATAAGAATTTTTTATTTCCACCAGGACCAGACGGATAATACCCTTTATTATCTCTACCTGTAAGTTTATTAGCAGCAGGATCAATAACTATCCAACGGTTTTCATCTTCCAGATAAACTTCAGCAAAAAAATGACCTTTTTTTGCGCCATCCCATTGATTATACTTAACCATTTCTGCAATCCATTTCTCGCTAACCGTTTCTGTTACTACTGCAGGAATATTTTTAGCCCTAGCAAGAACAACAAAAGCATGTGCAAAATCTGTACAACCGGTTAAACAACCGTTAGTAATTATTTCGTGTGCGGTTCTTGAACGTAAAAGTGAAGTAGGATAACTCTTTTTTTCAAAATCATAACCAAGAGCAACTTTTTTATCCTCAGTACATTGCTCACTTTTAATTTGGTGTAATTTTTTCATAATATTTTTTACTGTTTGCACATCTGTAGAACCATCAGTAATAAAATCAGCATTACTCTGTACTAATTGAGTGATTTCTGTTTGTGGCCCCGAAAGAAGATAAAACTGTTCTAAATCAACTTTTTTTTCATCAATAATTCCAACAGTTTTTAGAACACCTTGTGTTTGTAAAGATTTTGTTGGAAAAGGTGCAAGGTTACCAGAGAAAGACAATTGTTTGTTATAATTCTCGTCAACTCGAGTGATTGGAGTAATTTTTTCAAAATCTATTGCTTGTAAATAACTTTTTGTGAAAGTTTTAACAGGCACATCTTTTGGTAAAACTTTTTTAAATTCCGGAATATTAACTGCTTGATATTTTTTAGAGGTTATCCGAGAAGCTTCACCAACAAGATTACCTTGTTCGTCAACAAGTTCAATCGAATCTTCCGATTGTGGAAGACAACCGACTAAGAAAATGATAATAACTAATAGTAAAAAAACTTTCAACCTCATTTTTAGTTTGTAATAGAGTTAATGTTTATTAAATGTTTGTTAAGTTACAAGAAATGAAAAAAAATAAAAGAAATCAAGAAACTCTTGATCTTTCTTTTACTCCAGTAACCGTAACATCTTCAACTTTACTGGACAATTTTTTTCCATCGTAGACAACATTACCGTCATGAACAGACATCTTAACTTTCTTAAAATCGTCAAAAGTTATCTCTGTAGAGTTATTTTCCATCCCTTCAAAAGCAACTCCATCACCAATTTCTGTTTTGTCAACGTCAAGTAAAGCCACAGTATCATTATCGCCAGCAGCAAGGATCATCGCTTCAGACTTTTCGCCACGCAACTTTGCAGGTTTCATGTTCACACAAAAAACAACTTTTCTGCCCAGTAATTCTTTGATAAGCATTTCTTTTTTCAATCCTGCAACCACTTGTTTAGTTCCAATTTTTTTACCAAGATTAACTTTCATCACATACAAACTATCGGCGTTTGGATGATCTTTAACTTCTTTAATTTCACCGACGACAAGTTGTAAAGGAAATGTTGCCGCTTGAGGAACAGTTTCAACTTTTTCAACTAACATTTTAACCTTTTTCAGATTACCTTTCCAAGAAAAACCGAGATCTTTCCAACCTAGCTGTTTAGCACCTAAAGAAGCATAAATTTTTTCTGAAAACTGCGGTAAAATCGGATTAACAAGAATAGCTAAATTCCTCGCTAAATTGACACAAAAACCAACTTTTTGTTTACTTAAATCTGAATTTTTATCTTTCCAAACTTCAGACTGTTGAAAATAAAAGTTACCCAGATCAGCTATTTGTAAAATAGTTTTCACTGCAATTTTAAAATCTTGTTTTTGATACTTTTCTTCAACAATTTTAATCAAATCATTAATTTTTTTAACCAACTTTTTCTCTTCAGTAACGGCATCTATTTTGCCATAATTTTTTTCAGCAAAAACTAAAGTCCGGTAACAAAAATTACCTAAATTTCCGACAAGAACATTGTTAATTACAGCTTTAAAATCTTCAAAGTTAATGTCGAGATCAACAATCTTTTTGTCAAGCCCAGAAGCATAATAAAATCTTAAACTTTCTGCAGAATATAATTTTAAAAAATCTTTTGCAGTAAAGAAAGTTCCCCGCGATTTACTCATTTTTTTACCATTAACATTAACGAATCCGTGCACCGTTAATTTAGGCAGTGGAATCCCTACTGCCATTAAAATTGCTGGCCAAAACAAGAAATGAAAATAAGCAATATCTTTACCAAGGAAATGTTGAACTTTTCCTTTAAACCAATAATCTTTCCAGTTTAATTTTTTATGATCACAATAATTCTTTGTTGAAGAGATATAACCTATTGGTGCATCTAACCAGACATAAAAATATTTATCTTCACCGGTTTCTTTTTTTGATCCAGGAATTTTAAAACCGAAATAAGGGTCATCACGACTTACACACCAATCATCCAACCCGTTTTCGACCCAATTATTTATCCAATTTTTCATTTCTGGTTGTAACCCAGATTTTGGATCAGTGATCCATTTTTTTAATTTTGTAGCAAATTTCTTTAACTTGAAAAAGTAATGTTCACTTTCCTTCTGGAAAGGAGTTTTACCACATAAAGAACATTTAGGATTAATTAAATCTGTACCTTTTAATGTGATACCACAACTTTCACAAACATCCCCATATTGGTCGACAGTAGTACAATGTGGACAAGTTCCACGAACAAACCGATCAGGAAGAGAACGGGTACAACTTTTGCAATAAACTACGTTCATCTTTTTTAAATAAATTAAATCTTTTTTTCTTAATTCACTAAAAAAATATTCAGCTAATTCTTTATTTTCTTTTGAATCAGTATGATAATAATTGTCAAATTTGATTAAAAATGAAGCAAAATCTTTTTGATACTCTTTTGAAAAATGTCCAGCAAATTTTGCAGGATCTTGACCAGCTTTCTTAGCATTAACTTCAATCGGAGTACCATGCATGTCAGAAGCGCAAATATATAAAGCGTCTTTACCTAACGATTTTAAAAACCGAGTATAAATATCTGCCTGAATGTATTCTAAAAGGTGCCCAATGTGTGCCAAACCATTTGCATAAGGTAATGCTGCAGTCACCACAATCTTTTCTTTTGCCATAATTACTAAAGGTAATGATTTACCATTTAAAAAGATATTCCATGAAAAAGTGTATATTTTGTTATGAAAATGAGCAGCGCCAATGGAGGCACATGGCGCACAAATTTGATTATAATAACTAAATGCGCCATAATAGGTGCCGTGCCCTGCTCACCACAATGAACAAAAGATACTATTAAAAAACTCCAAAAATACATAAATTCTTTAAAGACAACCAATATTAAGAGACAATAATGTTTAATTTCATAAAAAAACTGTTCGCTGATAAAGAACCTGAACAAGCAGAAGTTACTTTAGAACAGTTAGAATCCTGGATAAATGAAAAAACGTCCAAGTTAGGTTTCAATACTTTCTTCAAAGAATATTTTGAAAAAGTTGAGCAATTAAAGAAAGATTTGCAAGAAAAATTGGCAGACTTAAAAGTTGCTGAAGTGCCAAAAGAACATAAAAATGTTGAACACCGGATCAGAAATATTGTTAAAGGCCATAAAGACCAATATGCACGAGAAATTGAAATTTTTTTAGAAAACCTAACTATATTAAAAAAAGAAAAATTTTCTGCACTTGAAGATTATCAAGAAGTCATCAAATATAATCAAAAACTTGACAAAGATATTGCAAGTGTTGCTAAACGGACAGCTAAAAGTTACCAAGCAGCACAACACCTTTATTTTAAACCAGTTGAAGAGGTTTTTAAACTGATGGGAGAACTTAATTTATTAGTAAAAAGTTTTAATAAAAGCGATTATGAAAAGAAAGTTGAAAAAATTGAAGAGTTGAAAAACTTAACAATTCAATTGGAAGATGAAATAAAGAAGAAGAAAGATTTTCAAGAACAGATTAAAAATAAAGATGAGCTATTAAAAAACAAAAACAATGAATCTGCTGAGAAACATCAACAATTAGAACAATTAAAAGAGAGTAAAGATTACAAAAATCACTTAGAACTAAAAAGTAAAAAAGAGAAGTTAGAAAAACAAATTAAAGAACTTAATGACCAAGTATATTCTTTTTTTTCTAAGTTAACAAAAGCGTTCAAAAAGTATGAACGAGTAGCTTTAGACGACAAATTAATTAAAAGTTATTTAGAGGATAGTGTTAAATCTTTTTGGGACGATGCAGAACTAAAAGTGTCTGAAGTTTTGGAAGGGTTGAAAAAATCTTTGGCAGAAAATAAATTACAATTTGATGAAAAACAAAACAAAAAATTTTTAGAAATTATTGGTAGAGGAAATAAAGATTTTTTTCAGAAATTTAAAGATGAATATAATAAACTAAATGATCTGGTTGACGCTGTTATTAACGAAATTAAAGGTAACAAGATAGTTGATGAAATTGAAAAAGTTGAAGAAGAAAACAAAAATATTCAGGGAAGAATTGCCAGGTTTAAAACTGAATTAGAAGATTTAAAATCTAAACTGGAAAAAATTGATCTTGGAAAATTGAAAAGTAAAATTAAAATAAAAGTTGAAGAAATTTTTGATGTTGAAATTAAATTATCAAGTTAATTACAATTAATTCTAATAACGATTTGGTTAATATTATCTAATCAAACGATTTTAAATTATTTTGTAAATGAAAAGTTATATAAAGTAAAAAAAGTTCTTTATACTAAATAATATGAAAAAGAGGGGACAAATAACTATATTTTTAATAGTTGGTATATTAATTCTAGCAGCCGCTTCATTTATTTTATACTTTGTTAATAACGCAACTACTGATAAAATTTCTACCGAAGATGCAAAAACAAGTTCATTTCAATGGCAAAAGAACGCTTTTGTTGATCAAGTTGAAAATTGTTTACAAGAAACTTCCCAGTTAGGGATAATCCTTCTTGGAGTTAACGGAGGAGTTATTTATCCAGAAGAGGATAGTTCAATTCTTTTAACAGATAACGGATTAATCAATTATGTTTATCTTAACAATATGTTAGGCCTAAATGTTGACAAAATGCAACTTGACCTCGCAGAATTTATTGAATTAAACATTGATCATTGTTTGGAAGATTTTACTAATTTTGCTAAACAAAATGTAATTATCATTCCAAAATTTGAAGAAATTGAAGCAAAAACAAACATTCATAGTTCAGTTGTTTCAGTAAGTTTAAAATTACCGTTCCGGATAACTTTGCCAAATGAAGACGTTTTAGATATTAACAGTTTTACGACAACAGTACATTGTAATTTAGGTGATATGGTTAAAACTGCAGAGATTGTTGCTGAACATCATCGAAAAGGAACCATCAACGATTACATTTACAATTATACTTATTATCCTACAATTATGCCTTTTAATGAAATTACGACCATATATACTATCACTGACACTAGTAAATTGTTAGATGACGAAACTCCGCTTGCTTTAAGTTTTGCAGTTTTGGAAGAAAAAACTAACCGCTATGAACCGAAACTTAACTTTATCCCTGATACCAGTTTAAGAGTAGGAGATTTATGGGAATATAGTTTAACAGCAGAAGATTTAGATTACCAGGTTTTAACTTTCAGTTCCGATAATTCTAATTTTCCAGTATCAGAAGATGGAGAAATTAAAGTTACTGTTACTAAAAAAGGTGAATTTAAAGTGAAATTTACTGTTGAAGATGAAGATGGTAACCAAGATTCTCAACAAGTAAAAATTACAGTTTTAGAAAAAAGATCATCACCCGGGCCAAATGATGACGTTACAGAACCAACAGAAGAAGAATGGGAATTAGAAGATCAGCAAGCAGATTTGTTAGAAAAAGAATTAGGGTTAAGCGTGGATTGAAATGGAAAATAAAATTAATAGAATAATTGCACTTTTGGTCATTGTTCTATTTTTAATGCCCCCAGGTAATCTTGCTGATGAACATGCAGTTGCAGCTCCTGCTGCCGGAGGCGCTCCTAGTGTTGTTGGAGCTCCGGCTCCAGGACAGAATTTTGCTAGCCTTTCACCCGCAGAACAAGCTGAACAACTTAAAAGAGTATATGACCCAGCTCTGGCTAAAGAATTTTTTGCCAAACCTGAAAATGTTGGTTTAGAACCAGAAGTTGATCGACAATACTTTAGTGATAAAACAAATATAGGTAAAAATCCTGACGCCGACGATAAATTTTTCTCAGGAACATATGATGATCAGAAAGCTAAAGCTACTAGCAGAAAAAATTTTAATGACCATAAAGAGTCAGCAAGCGAATATTTAACTCAAAAGTTTAAAGGGCCATATACAGTAACTGAACTGTCAGAAGATTTCTTTTATGATCCTAATGCGGAAGGTGGAGGATTAATGATCAACAGAGGTAAAACTGTTCGTTTTTCCCAGTTTGCTGATGATCAAAAAATTAAAAGTATTGAAACTACTGCAGATGGATTTTTAATTATTAGGGAGAAAGAAGGAGTAACGCATGATATTCAAATTAAAGGTACAGCTGAAAATGAAATTATTTATGATCCTAAATCTGGCCAATTAAGTTTTAAATCACCAGAAGGAAAAGTGCAAGATTTTACAATTCGTAGTGAAAATAATCCCAATGTTCAGTTTGATTTGAAAAAAGATGGAACAATAAAAGTTTCTGGCCCAGTAAGTGGTTCCGCTATTGTCAACGAAAGATTAGTTGAGTTTACTAACCGGGTAGGAGATTTAGTTTTGTCAAGTAACGGCGACATTTCTGCTGAAAATGCAGAAGTTATTACGCCCAGAGTATATGCTGACGGAAAGTTTACTAAAAAAGGTGATGACATTGAAGCTCAAGCTCATAGTGATAGGAACCGAGAAAATCTTGACACAACTGGGGAAACAGTTATTCTAGATAGAACAACAAACGTGGGAGTAAAAACTCAGGGCCAAGTTGGGGATAATAAAGTTAAGATTCATCTTGACAAAATTTCATCTAATTCAGAGTTTGCACCACAACCTGTTGCAACCACTCTAACAACAACCGATAGTACGGCTACAGACGGTATTGAAACGGAAGCTCCAACTCCTGCACAACAAACTGCAATTGCTGCAGAAAAAGCTAAGAAAAGACAAGCGGAAGCAGAACAAGCACGACAAACAGCCAGAGATTTAAAACCAGCAAAAGGAGATTTAGGTGGTAATGCTGAAGTTTGGATTAAGAAAGAAAAAAATAATCAAGTAATTGTAACTGCGAAAGGGAAAGTTAATGTTGGAAATTATTATTATTCTGGTAATACACCACCAATAATTGATGAAAACCAACCACAGTTTACAGGAGCAAATGGAAAATCAGAGTTTGATTCTAACTTAGGAGTTTCATCTGTTGTTAATGTCCGAGGTCAAGCTGTCTACCAAGATCGTCAGTATGCTGACATAAGTTCTCGACAAGACGGTTCGTCAATGAAAATCACACGAGATGGCGGTAATGAGCAGGATGTTATGGTTGCTAATTGTTTTACATGTACCAACGGAAAAGTCATGGACATTGCTAAAAATGTTTATCTTACAGATTCCAGAACAGGAATTTCTGACAGTGCAACTTCAATGGAACTTAATATTCAAGTTAACATTGACGAAAACGGAATGACGTATGATTATTCTTCCTCAGATTTAGGAAAATTATCTGCTTTGCAAACTGAAGGTAATAGAATTGGTATTGGTAGAGATTTAATTATGAAAGTTCCTTGCGGTGAGATAGAATGTAACTTCCAGTTTGCCAAAGATAAAGATAAGAAACTAGTTGGATATTATGAACAATACAATTCAGTAACAAAAGAGAAATCTCCCCCAATAGAAATAAACACAAATGTGGGCGAAGTGTTAGGTGACGCATCAATTATTACTTCTGAAAAGAACATTGCAGAATTAGAAAAAATGGAGACTATTATTTCTGAAGGCAAGATTAAAGATTTAGCAAAACTTGACTTTGATAAAGATCCTCAATTAAGAACATTCTTAATAAAAAAATACGGTTTAGACATTGATAATCTTGATAATGATAAATATGTTAAAAAAGTTGTCAAGGCTATCCAATATCGTGAGAAAGCAAATAAGTACTTAGAAAGATTAAGAGCTGAAGGAATTGAAATTAATGAGGATGGAAAACCGTTAACTTCAGAAGCCGCTGAAGCAATCAACAAATTAAGTAAAAGTAAAGGTAGAAAATTGTGGTGGTATTCTGCCGCAATGATTCAACTAAACAAAGCTAAAATTGAAGAAGTGGAAGCTGCTTCCTGTGTTGAAAGTGAAAAATGCCAAATCACTAGTGAAAAAGCTAAAGAGAATAAAAAGAAATTAAAAAAAGAGGTTAGAAAATTTCGTAAAATTAGAGATGTAATGCAAGAAGAAAGTAGAATCAGAAAAGTTAAAAGACAAATTAAAGAAGGAAATATTCCCGATACTGCAAATAAAGATCTTCAACGTGCTAAACAATTAAAAGGTTCCAGAGAAGATGTAAGAATACAAATATGGGACAGAAAAAATGAACTTAAAAAAGTTCAAACCCAAATTGAAAGTATTGAACGTGATGGAGATTATTCACCAGCAGTTCAAGAAGAATTGGATCGCTTAATGATCCTCGTTGATGAACATGAAGCTAATTTACTTGACCTTCGAGAAGAAAGTATCTATTTAGATCAAGAAGTTGAACAAATAGTTACCTCTTATACTAAAAACCGGCCAGACATTGCTGTTGATTTAGCTAAAGAATCCGGCGCAACAGACTTGGCTGAAAAACTTAACGCCCAATTAGCACAGTACGATGAAAGTGCAGCAGAACGTAGAAAAACAAGTATTAATGTCCAATTAGAAAGCGAAAGAGAAGATGTTGCTTGGGAAGCTGGAGTTACTGCCTGGCAACCTTCAGAGGAAGGTCAACTGGACGCAATAATATCAAAAACTAAAGTAGGAGTAGTTCCACTGGGAGGACAACAAGCAAGAGCAGAAATAACTAAACATCGCGCAGATATGATTACTACAACAAGAGAACTTGAAAAAACAACCCAAGAACTTACTTTGGTCCAAAATCAGATGAAAACAATTCAAAAGAAAAATAAGGAAGGCACTTTAACTGCAAAAGATCTAGCAGTCCATAAAACTTTACAAAAAAGATTTGATGCATTAAATGAAAAAAAGAAAAATGTAGGGAAAACTTACATAGAATTACAAAAAAAAGTTCTTAAAACAATTGAACCTTTTGCAAATGAAAGGCCAGACTTTGCACGCGATTTAGCAATTGATGCAGGAGATTTAGATTTAGCAACATATTACAATCAACATGTTTGGGCAGATGATGAGG
The DNA here is from genome assembly GCA_964594395.1 of uncultured Methanosarcinales archaeon. Classification (GTDB taxonomy): domain Archaea; phylum Nanobdellota; class Nanobdellia; order Woesearchaeales; family GW2011-AR9; genus CAZQLW01. Next base: position 15,530 of record CAZQLW010000017.1, read on the forward strand.
GTGTAAAAAATAAACAATTAGAATTAGATATGTTACAAAGTATGGAAACTGGCGAAGCTTATGGTTCTGCACGAGAAAAATTTGAAGAAGAAAATACTGAAATTTTTAATTATGCTTTAATAAAAGATTTTCAGTTAAAGATGGACCAAGGTGACCACACTAGTGCCGCGGCAATTGCAGATAAAATAGATGGTTCATTAGATGAGAAATCCAGAAAAGCTAAAGAAAGAGCTAACAATTTATTAAAATCGGCAGTACTTAAAGATGCAGCACACCAAACAAATAAAATATTTAATTTAGAAGCTAAAATTAATAGGGGAGAAATTAGTGGTGATGGATTTGCAGATGAATATGGATATGTACTTTCTGAATTTTCTGGAACAAGGGGTCAAAGTCAACGAAATTTAAAAACTAAAAAAGACGAAGCAGATTTAATTGATGCAGCTTTAACATCTTTAATGATAAAAAATCCAAAAATGACTATCCCAGAAGCTATTAATATTATTCAATCTGGTCAATTTACTAAAGATGATTTACTACTTAATTTTCAAAATTCTCGGCGTGATGAAATTAATGATGTCATGTTTAATAGCTATGATGCTGATGGTAACCCTGTAAAAAAACTGATAGTGTCTCATAACACTGCGTTTTTAAGATCTTTAGAAAAAAGATATTCTGGCCAACAACTTAACCTTGAAGATCAAGCGCACCTTACTTTAGAAGCAGGAGAATTGCAAAGAGTTTATGAAGCAACACCAGGAACCGATACTGCCCAAAATTTTGAAAAAATGAACATTCAAAGTGGTATGGGCCGTTTGGCTGAATTTTCTCAAAGTGATGACGAAGACGCCAAACGAGCAGCATTGGAAGGAATTTTGGATGACATGCAAAGTTTGCAATCAGACATGGTAACAGAAAGAGCAGAGAGAGATTTTAAAGCACTTAATGAAGAAGAAGGTTTGAGTTATCTTGCTGCTGGTGCAACTTCAATATTATCTATTGGTTCAAAAACGTTAAGTCCATTAAATGTTGTAGCTCTGGCTGGAGAAAATACTGTTAACGAAATGTATACTGAATTACGTCGTCGTTCAGTCACAGAACTACAAAAAACTAATGAGGAGATTATTTTGATGAATATGGCTATTCGTCAATTGCATAAAACAATAAATCCTACAACCGGTAAAAAGTTCACATCAGATGAATCGATAGCTGTGATCAAAACTGGTCAGATTGACGGAAATACTCCGTTTGATCGGAAAACATTCTTAGCAGGGTTTAAAACTGAAAAACAAAAAAAGTTTTGGGGGGAAAAGTTTGATAAACAATTTGACCCTTACTATCGTTCATCAAACGTTCCAAGCGGCCATGATCCTAACAAAGAAAAGATGAAAATTTCACAAAATAGTGCTTTCTTAAAAGTTTTAGAAGAAAGTTCACAAGGAAAAATTGCTAGTGCTGAATCAATGGCCGCTTATAAATTAGAAGGACTAGAAAAAAGACGTTCTTCATTAGATGGGAAAACTGCAGATTTGGAATCAGAATATGCTGCTTTGGCACAAGAAGATAAATGGGGACTAGCCGGACAAATTGCTCAATCAAGAATTGCAGAATTGGACAGATCAATTGATAGCCCATTATCTGATTATATAAGTAGCAAAATAGGTTTAGATTTAAGAATTACTAATCGGGTAAGTGATAAATGGGGTGATGTTGCTATTGAAGCAGCTACCGTAATTGATATCCCTGGATTTGGTTTAGCTGTTAAAGGCTTAGGTAAACTTGGAAATTTTGTTGCTGGAACAAAAACCGGACAAAAATTAATAACTGGAGTTAAGACTTCTGCGGTTGGACAGAAAGTTATTTCTGGAACTACAAAACTTTCAGCACTAGGTTCTAAAGTTTATTCGGGAACAAAAACTGCAATCTTAGGCAGTAAAGAAACTAAACTGGCTTTAAGTTCATTAAAATCACAATTACGTACTGCAGACTTTTTAGGTGATACAAAAAGAATTGGTGCATTGACTGATAAAATTGCTGATACAGAAAGAATTTTGGCAGCGGAAGTTAAAGCGGCAGCAGGAGCAACAATATTTTCTACAGCAAAAGCTCATCTTCACTTTTCTGATGACGCAGTAGAATTTGGTAGAGCGATGGTTGATGGTCAACAACAATTAAAATCATTAAACAAAGAACTTGCAGCAGCAAAAGTATCTGATAATGTTGATGAGGTAGCAAGACTAACTACGGAAATTGCTGGAACCACAAAAGAAATTGATGAAGTTAGTAAAGTTCATAAAGCAATGAAACTTGCAGAATCAAGTAAAAGTATTCAACGTAGTCAAACAGCATTAGGTAAAAAAAGATTTTTTAATAAGAAATTGCAAGCTGCAAGTGATGAATTTTTAGAAGCACAAACAGCTTTCCATTCTGCTTCTAAATCGCAAAAACTTGAACGCGCAGATGACCTCATTGCGGCTAGTACAAAAATGAATAATATTGAAGAATCTGTAAAAGTAACTTCACGAATAAAAAACAATTTTGCTGCTCGTAGAACTGAAACAAAACTGGATGATCTTGCTTCTGAAGGGATGGTAATTGCATTCACCCCTAATGAAGGGGCTTTAATTGATTGGGAAGCAATTAATGCTGTTGAAGATATTGCTAAAAAAGAACAATTGACAAAGAAAGCTAAGAGCGTAGAAGTAGCCTTATCTGATACAGATGTAAAAGCTAGAGTTACTGAAAGATTAAGAGCTTCTTCATTAGAAAGAGGAGTTTCAGTTAACGCCGATAATGTCAATAAAGGAATTGTTGTTAGTGGAACACCAAGACTTAAAATTGCTGATGAAGAAGTTGAAGCAATTGGTAAAGGGATAGACGAATTAGTGGATAGTGGCTCAACTGTAAAAGTTCGTGATGGGAAAGTTGAATTTGAAAATGTTCATCCTACTCAACGAAAAAAAGCGATTGAGCTTAAAGAACAAATTGAAAATTCTGGCTTAGATTTGGTTAATGTTGAAACTCGAATTGCTGATGAAGAAGCAAGGGCGTTAGATGTTGCTGAAAGTGGAATTGCTGACGCTGAACGAGTAAAGAAAAGTTTGAGAGAACAACATAACCCCGAATTGGTAGGTCCTGAAATTGTACCCGATGTAACACCATCTTCAGTTACTGATAATCTTGCTGGTGGTAATGTTGAAGATAATCTTGATCGAGCAGTAAGTGGAATTGCTGATGTTGACCAACCAATAGCACTTAGTTCAAAAACTTCAAATGTGAAATGGGATCCAAACGTTGAACGGTGGCGAGGTCCAGATGGTAAATTTGTCAAAGTAGAAGTTGATGATGCCTACAAATGGAATACTAAAGCTAAAAAATATGAATATGCCAGTGGACCAAAGAAAGGTGAATTTGCTTCATTTGATGAAGTCACTGAAGTTGCTACTACAACTACTACTACTGAACTTACTGGAAAAACTTCTTTAGATGAATTAATAGATGCGGGTGTGAGTGAAGAAAAGTTAATTGAGGGTTTTGCTGATGGTTATAAAGGCGAAATGATAATATTAGAAAGTAAAAATGGTAAAATGTACCAAGGAAGAGTTGTTGGCACTCAAGATGACGTTTTAAGTATTGTAGATGAAGTTGGTGATGTAACAAAAATAAAAACAAACGAAATTAATGTTGCTAGTATGGGTATAGTTTTAGATGCTAGTTCAGCTCCATCTGGTGGTGCTTGGGATGATTTAACGGCAGCAAACACAAAACTAAACGACGCTTTAGAAACTACTGGAACACGCTTGTCAGATAATGCAAATCCTAACTTGTTAAGTGCTAAAGAAGCTAAACGTCAAGTTGTTGAAGA
>CAZQLW010000018.1:0-19117 GCA_964594395.1 uncultured Methanosarcinales archaeon
AGCGTTGAAACAAATGGCAAAAATGAAAGTTAGGGCGGAACAACAAGCGCTTGCAAAGCATGGGCTTAACTTTGTTATCACTGATTATCTGCCAAAGAAATTAAAGAATCAAAAGAGTTGGTTACCATGAAATTGACAAAGATTATAGGATTAATGATTGCGATATTATCATTATTATTTTTAACATCATGTGGAGGAGAAACAATGACAAACAGAACAGCAACATTTTATACTACTTTAGGAACAATTGAAATTGAATTATTTGAAGATACAATGCCAGTGACAACTGAGAATTTTATTAAGTTGATTGAAGAGGGTTTCTATGAGGATACTAAATTTCATCGAGTAATTTCTGGATTTATGATTCAAGGCGGTGACCCGTTAAGTGCAGATGATTCTAAAAAAGCAATGTGGGGTACCGGCGGTCCAGGATACAACATTAAAGATGAGTTTGGTTCTGTGGGAAATAATAAAGGTACTATTGCTATGGCTAATGCTGGTCCTAATACAGGAGGAAGTCAATTCTTTATTAATCTGGTAAACAACAATTTTTTGGATAGTAAACATCCGGTCTTTGGTAATGTCGTTTCGGGAATGGAAGTCGTAGAAAATATTGGCAAAGTTGCAACTGCACAGGCCGATCAACCTGTTGAAGATGTTGTGATTGAAAAGATTATTATTGAATAACTAAATAGTTATATAGTCAGATGGTTCAGTAATTAAAAATGATTTCTGTGGGAAACACACCATTAGTAAAAGTAAATGGAATTTATGCTAAATTGGAGTGTACTAATCCTTGCGGTAGCATTAAAGATAGAATTGCTAAATATATTATTGAAGAAAGTGAGAAACAAGGAATTCTTAAACCAGGAATGAAAATTGTTGAAGCTACTAGTGGAAATACAGGAATAGCGTTAAGTTACTGTGCTCGAGAAAAAGGTTACGAGATTGTAATTGTTATGCCGGAAAATATGACTGAAGAAAGAAAACGTATAATTAGTGATTTAGGTGCAGAATTAATTTTATGTTCTAAAGAAGGAAGTTTTGCGGAAGCAGCAGAAATCAGGAACAGATTGGAAAAAGAAAAAGGTTACTTTAATCCAGATCAGTTTTCAAATCCACTTAATGTAGAATGTCATTACAAAACTACAGGACAAGAAATATTAAAACAAATTAAAGATTATAATGGTGATAGTATTGACGCTTTTGTTGCTGGTGTAGGTACAGGGGGAACATTAATTGGTGTTGGTAGTGCATTAAAAGAGATTGATGCAAACGTTAAAATTGTTGCGGTAGAACCAACAGAATCGGCAGTAATGAGTGGTGGCCCTGTAGGAAAACATTGTATTCCCGGAATTGGAGATGGTTTTATTCCTGCAATTGCTGGTGATGGTAACGGAGGAATTAATCCGTTAATTGATGAAGTTGTTTGTGTTTCTAGTCAAGAAGCAAAAGATACCGCTAAAGAACTTGAAGGGATATATGGTTTTTGTGTTGGTGTTTCTTCTGGTGCAAATTATGCTGCAGCAAAAAAATTAGAAGATCGATTTAAAACTATTGTAACTGTATTTCCTGATGGTTATGCTAAATATCAATCAGAAGGATTAGAACATTGCAAGACAAATAAGTGTCCTTATGAAGTTGAACCAGTAATTTCTGTTTAATTACCTTTGATTACTGTTTGATTCCAATAATCATTTCTTGATAAGAACTTAATATTTTAGGCACTTCGATAATTTTAAGATTTTGTTGTTGAAAACCAGAATCACTAATTAAAATTCCGTTTTGTTTGATTATTTTGAAAATATTATTTTCATAGTTAGGGATATTGTCACGCATGATCCTGAACGCTTTTTCGAAATAGATGTCAACTGGTTGTTGTTTGGGGATGTGAAGTTCGATTTTGTTGAGGATAAAGTTTAAACAGATTAATTTTGATTTCCAATAAAATTCGAGATACTTGTTCTCTTTTTCTTCGAAAGAAATTCCAATATTGTCTAGTATAGTTTTAATCATGCCAAAAGCGTTTTCTGAATCAACAAAAGTTAGATTTGCTGTTTTTATTTGTGGGAAAAGTTTTTCTAAATAAATTAATGGGAAAATGATGTCTGCTCCGCAACCCGGGTAAAGCAAAGAGATTTCTTCTTGGTTGAGAGGGATGTTGATATTATTTAATAAACTAAGATTTTCGTAATCTTCTTTAAAAATGTAAGATTTAAGTTTATCTTCATCAATTTTATTGTTCGAATTTAAACCTTTAGCTTTGACTTGTTTTTCTTGCAAAATTATTAAATTGTTCATTAGTATTTGTTTATTCGTTAATATTTAAAAGGGTTATGAAAAGTAAAAAATGGGCCTGGAGGGATTCGAATTCGTGACCCCCTAAAATGAATTAAAGGATTCCCACGATCCCCAGCTATCTTTCCCAAAAGGGTAGAAGGCTGGTGCCCTGTCCAGGCTAGGCTACAGGCCCAACAAATGACTAAGTAAAAGGCCTTATTTATAAAATTTTAGTTTAAAGTCATAATTAATTAGATAAACTGGTTTTTATCCATTACATCTGCAAACAACAATAATCTTTATAAATAATCTACCTCTTTGAAGTAAAAGATGATAAAAAAGTTAAAACATATCTACGAACACAATTATAAAATATTACTTTTAATCCCTTTTATAATTTTAATTTTAGCAATTGTCCAGATTGGAGTACAAACTTCAATCACTGGAGATTTTGTTAACAAGGGAGTAACTCTTAAAGGCGGTTCAACAATTACCATTGATGCTGAAAATGTTCATGTTTCAATTGTTGAACTCGATTCTTTTATCAGGAGCAAATTTCCTCGTGCAGACATTAATGTTAGAACAATCTCTTCTGCTGGATCAGTTGTTAGTATTGCAATTGATACTGATGCTCAGGAAAAAAAAGAAATTGATGCAGTTGTTGATATATTAGGTGAAAAGATAACTTTAACAAAAGGAAATTATAATGTTGAAGTGATGGGTTCATCTTTAGGAAACAGTTTTTTTAAACAGACAGTAATTGCTTTATTGATCGCTTTTTTATTAATGGGGATAGTAGTTTTAATTTATTTTAGAACTATTGTTCCTAGTTTGGCAGTAGTTTTGGCAGCATTTTCTGATATTATTGTTACTTTATCAATTTTTAATCTTACTGGGATGAAACTTAGTACGGCAGGAATTGCTGCTTTTTTAATGTTGATTGGTTATTCTGTAGATACTGACATCCTTTTAAGTTCAAGATTGTTGAAAAGGAAAGAAGGTTCAGTAATGGAAAAAATTTATGGGGCCATGAAAACCGGATTAACAATGAGCACTACAACTTTAGTAGCAATATTTGTTTCGTTAATTTTTGTCCGTAGTGAAATTATTAAACAAATCATGGTTATTCTCTTTATTGGTTTACTAGTTGATTTAGTTATGACTTGGATCCAAAATGTAGGGATATTAAGAATGTATCTTGAAAGAAAGAAAAAATGAAATTTAAAAAAATTATCAGCAACTGGAAAGTTATCATCCTATTAGTTTTTTTACTATTTGCTATTGTTTCTATTAGGCCACAGATTTTTGGTAGTGATGGGTTAACTATTAGAAGTGTAGCTGAAAATTCTTCAGCGGCAATTTCAGGTATTGGAAACCCTTCACCAAAACTTATGCCCGTTTCCAGAGAAAGAGTAATTTCTATCGGGGGAGAAGACGTTTCCTCCTTAGAAGATTATTATGCTCAAACTTTAAACCTTGAAGAAAACAAAACTGTTAAAATTGAAACTAACCAAGGCGTTTATACTACTTTAGTTTCAGTTAATGATTTGGGTCAGACAGATTTAGGGTTAAAAGTTTATCCTGCTCCTAGTTCAAATTTACGAAAAGGGTTAGATCTTGAAGGTGGAACAAGAGTATTATTGAAACCAAGAGAGTCCATCTCTGAAGAAAATTTAGAGATTACTATTGATAATTTAAAAGAAAGATTAAATGTTTATGGTTTAAGCGATGTCGTTATTCGAGCAGCTTCAGACCTTGCTGGTGAAGATTTTATTCTGATTGAAATTGCTGGCGTGACTGAAGAGGAAGTTAAAGATCTGTTAGCTAAACAAGGAAAATTCGAAGCTAAGATTGGTAATGATACCGTATTTTTTGGTGGGAAAAAGGATGTAACTTCAGTATGTAGAAGTGCAGACTGTTCAGGTATTGATCCACGTCGTGGCTGTTCAAAAGTTAGTGACGGGTATGTTTGCAGTTTCTTTTTCTCAGTAGTTTTAAGTTCAGATGCGGCAGAAAGACAAGCAAAATTAACTGATGTTTTAACAATTGAAACCGATGAAGGTGGCCAGTATCTTAGTGAAGATTTAACTTTGTACCTTGACGATAAAGAGGTTGACCGTTTAAGGATTGGTTCAGAATTAAAAGGAAGAGCAACTACAGAAATTCAAATTTCTGGTTCCGGGGCTGGGAAAACTCAACCAGAAGCAGTTACCGCTTCATTGAAAAATATGAAAAGGTTACAAACAATTATTATTACTGGAAGTTTACCAGTAAAATTGGACATTGTTAAGATGGACACGATTAGTCCTAATTTGGGTAAAGAGTTTTTAGAAAATGTAATTTTAGTTGGTTTCTTAGCAATCTTATCTGTGGTTACTGTAGTTTTAATCAGGTATCGAAAAATTAAAATCGTTTTACCGATGGTAATTACCATCGTTTCAGAAATAGTTCTTATTTTAGGTTTTGCAGCTTTAGTTGGTTGGAATTTGGATTTGGCTGCGATTGCCGGAATTATCATTGTTGCCGGTACGGGAGTGGACCATTTGATTGTTATTACTGATGAAACTCTTAAAGGTGAAGGAATAACCGATTGGAAAAAGAGAATTAAAAATGCAATGTTCATTGTGATGGGTGCTTACTTAACTACTTGTGCAGGGATGTTACCATTATGGTTTGCTGGTGCGGGATTATTGAAAGGTTTCGCATTTACTACTATTGTTGGAATCTCATTTGGAGTATTAATTGCTCGACCAGCTTACGCAGCAATGATTGAAATGTTGTTAAAAGAATAATTTTTCTGAATCTATTTATTTATTTATTTATTTATTTTGTTTAATTGCCGATAATATGTTTTCTATTTTCTTGAAAATGAATCCTTAATTTGTCGACAAAATAAGGGATGACAAAAGCAATAGCAAATACTATTGCTACAATCCAAGGATTGTGTGGTGGATTATTAATTTCAATTTCAGCAATGAAACGATTAGAAACAATGACCATGATTAAAATGTTAACTAATGCAATTACGGGGATAATAATTCCTGCCATTAAATGATGTTTCTTTTCTAAATGGCCCATGTCAGTTATTAAAAAATTGTAAAGGAAACCTATTGTTCCTGCAAGGATAATAATGATCAGGTAAAGGATAAATTCTCGAAGCACGATTAAGAAAGGGATTAAGATCAATGAAACAACGAGATTAGCGAAAATGATTACTACTAAAGCACTCCAAAAAACAATCTTAGAAAAATGAACATCGTGCTCTTTCTCTTTTTCAAGGATAGATTCAGCTTTAATAATTTCTTTTTCATTCCACCCCTTTTCTTTCAACTCGGATCTTCTTTTTTCTTTCATCATTCCTCTTTTTTTGTTTTTAATAGTGTTATCCATATATCTTATTCTCTGGTTTCTAAAGAAAGGTGTTGAGCAACTTTTCTAAATTCTTTAGCTGTTCGTGAACGAGGATAAATATGGTGCAAAGGTTGTTGTTTATGTAATGATTTTCTTATTTTTCGATCATGTTTAATGTTAGCTATAATTGGATGGCCTAAAATTTGTTCGACTTCTTCCGGTTTTAGTTCGTTCCTACCATTATTACTCATATTAAGAATTATTCCTGCAATAATATTATCACTATCTTTAGCAAGTCGGATGGTTTTTAGGGCATCCATTACTGAACTCAAGTTTGGGTTAACCACAATTAACACTTCATCACTATTTTTTAAAACTTGGTTAACTTCGTAACCTAATCCACTGGGTGCATCAACTAAAACAAAATCGTTTAATTCGTCTAAATGTTCGAAAATTTCTGTTAAATGTTGAGGGTTAGTTTTTTGATATTCAGCCAAAGACGGAGAAGCAGGAATTAATGATACTCCACTTTGATGTAAATAAGTTATTTCTTGAATATTCTTATCTTTACGTAAAAAATCGTTCAGTGTTGATTCTGGGTTAAGTAGACCTAAATGAAGTGCCAAGTTTGGTGTTACCAAGTTAGCATCTAATAAAAGTACCTTTTTGCCTAATTTTGCGAGGGCATGTCCCACGTTTAAAGTGGTAGTAGTTTTGCCTACTCCTCCCTTTCCAGAAACAAAAGTAACGAATCTTGTCATTTGTTTTAATTAAAAACAGTTTGGAGTATTTAATATTTTCTCTCTCAGAATGGATAGGACCTAAAAATGAGCTTAGGGGTAATAGAAAAATAATGAAAAAAAAGTTATTTTTACAATAAGGTTACTCTCATTTTAGTAAACTCTTCTTCAACTTCTTTTGGCCAGACACTAGCTTGTACTTCCCCAACGTGAGCTTTCTGCAGTAAAACCATGCAAAGTCTAGACTGTCCAATTCCGCCACCGATTGTTAAAGGCAGTTTCTCTTCTAAAATCGCTTTATGGAAAGCTAAACTTTTCCTTTCTTCTAGGCCCATATGTTTTAATTGGATTTCCAGAGATTCTGAAGATACCCTTATTCCCATTGAAGATAGTTCTAAGACGTCTTCTCTAACTGGGTCCCACACTAAGATATCACCACAAAGATGCCAATCATCATAATCTGCTGCTCTGACATCATGCGGTTTTCCAGACTTTAAAGGATGGCCAATTCCAATTAAAAATACAGCACCATACTTTTTAGCAATAGTTCTTTCACGCTCTTTCATGGAAAGTTTTGGATGCAGTTCTTCCAGTTCTTCAGCATGAAGAAATTTAATCTCTTTTGGCAATTTAGATTTTAGAGCAGGATATTTCTTTTCAACAACTTTCTCTGTTTCTAAGATTGCAGAATAAATTTTCTTAACAACTTTCTTCAAAAAAGGAATTGTTCGTTCTTCTTTTGAAATAACTTTTTCCCAATCCCACTGGTCAACATAAATACTATGTATGGGAGAAATGTCTTCATCTTTTCTGATTGCGTCCATATCGGTATACAGGCCAGTTCCGTGTTTAAAACCATACTTACCTAACGCATGGCGTTTCCATTTCGCTAAACTATGGACCACTTCAACTGGAGTTTTACTAAACTTTACTTTAAACCCAACCGGAACTTGTGTTCCTGCTAAATCATCCTGCAAGCCTTTGCCAACCATTAAAAATCTTGGTGCGGTAACTCGGTGTAAAGATAATTTTCCTGCTAACTTTTTTTGAAACGTATCTTTAACTAGTTTGATTGCTTCTTCTGTTTCAAAGAAACCTAATTTTGATTTATATCCTTTTGGTAATATTTTCATTTTATTATTCCTCCTATTCAACTTAAAGTTCTGCAAAGTGGATAACCCATCTTTTGGAATATTTTTAGGGCTTTTTCTTCGGGCGAAAGTTCTTCTTCTACTTCTTCCATTTTTTCCTCCGAACATCATCGCCCCAAAATTTTTGATTCTTAAGTAGCTTTACCGTAAACTTTTGTCAAAACTTTTTCGCCATGTTCTCCTGCATAAAACTTATATGAATCTTCAACAATATCTCTAATTGTTGAATGTTCATGAAATGGTTTTCTACCTTCTTTTACTAACTCAAAACCCATTGTCAAATCAGTTCCTGAAACCTTATACGTTCCTGGAACTCTAATCTCTTCACTAATCTCAGTTTTTAACAGATCTGTTATTTCTTTTCTTTTTTCTTTCCAGTCACTTCTTGTAACTAAACTTTTTACATCAAAAGTAAAGCAAGCAAAGTCTCCAACTTCTGCAATATGTCCTCTGTACGGAAATAATGGTAAATAACCGCTCATCATTCCTGCATCCATTGAGATTGCATACTTATCCTCTTTAATAGCTTCTACACCTAACAACTCTTCAATTTTTGCAAGTGTTTCTTTTACTTCTTCAGTACTAGTTTCTGGTATCGCTACCCGCATAAAATATTCTTCTTTCATTTTTTTATTTCATCTCCTTATTTTTTTTATTTTTTTATTTTTTTAAACATCTAATCTCTCTTCTTCCTATTGTTTCAGAAGACTAAATGTTTTATATACTTATTTCATTAATGATGGTAAAAACGGTTAAAAATAGCGAAAAGTTTATATAATTTGGAACACTTGTCCCAACAAGAAAACTAAAATGGACGAAAAAGATAAACAAATTATTGAAGTATTGCAAGAGCATGGTGATTATACTACTCGGCAGATTGCTAAGAAGACTTTACTTCCGGTAACAACAATCCATAACAGAATTAGAAAGCTTAAACAAGAAAAAATTATCAAGAAATTCACTCTAGATTTAGATTATAATAAGATTGAAAAAGGTTTTTCAGTTATTGTTTTAGTTTCTGTTGATTATAAATTACTTAGAGAAATGAAAAAAGATCAACATCAATTAGCTAAAGAGATTAAGATCTTGCCAGAAGTAACCGAAGTGGCAGTAGTAACTGGCGGGACAGATATTGTTATTAGAGTAAGGGTTAAAGACGTTCAGGCATATGATCAATTTTTGTTGAAAAAATTTCAAGCCATTCCTGGAGTTGATAGAACTCAATCTTTAGTGGTAATACATGAAAAATAGGTTTTAAAAAATAATCATTAACTTTCTTCTTCTTTTTCTTCTTTCTTTGGTTTTCCTTCAATTTTTTCCAAAGCGTAATTAAAGAATTTGTGGACATACCTTTCACAATTAGAAAGGTTATCAATATTAGCTTCTGCAGTAGAATTATCAAATTCTACTATTAATGTAACATGTCGACGAAACTCCTGTCTTTTTCCGTAAGGTGATTTTAAGACATTTTTAAGAAATTGGTAAAAATGAAGGTAATTGTTAAGAATTTGATCATCTTGATATAATTCTCCTAATCTTGTTGCTCTTAAAGCAGGACTTTTAGGTAAGCCGCTAATCAGTTTTTCGTCTTTAGCTTTTTCTAAGAACGCTTCAATTACTAAATCAAATATTTCTAATAATCGCTTTAAAGCGTTTGTAATTACATCAGTTGTTCGCGTATATTTTAAACTAACATAAATGATGTGTTCTAAACGTTTTAGTTCGTTCCTTGCTTCTAATAAGTATTCGTTTGTAACCATTATAATTTATTTTTAATGACACTCTCCATGATATTAATAAACCTTTTGTTTAAATCCATATAATTCTGTAATTCTTTAATTGAAATGACTTTCATTTGGTAATCTTTGGTGCAAATGATAAAACGGTTTCCACGTTGAAATTCCATTGGACTTCTTTTTTGTAAAGCTAATGTTTCTCTCAATTCCAAAATTAAATTGACGATTTCTCCAGGAATTTTGTTCCGGCGTACAGATTTGTATCGAAAAATGTTAAACTTACTTTGAAATTCTTCCTGATAATGTGGAACAAGACGTAAGGCCCGTTCATATTTTAAAATTGCATCCATTGATTTTTCTAAAGATTCAGAAATATTATTAATCACTCCAATAAGTAGTTTAGGATCTTTCACTAACGGAAAGGTAACATTAAACAGATGGTAAGCGCCTTCATACTGTTGAATTGCTTTTTTTCTATCAAGGACATAATCTGGAAGATTTTCCATTTATTTATGTTATAATGGAAAGAATTATTTAAAATTTCTTGTTAAAAATGTTAATTTTGACTATTCATTGTCTTTACTAAGTCCCATGATTGCTTCTGCTAAATCGCCTTCAGCATTTTCAATTGCAGTTTTTGCTTCTTCTTCAGACTTTCCTGTTTGGTCCATTACAGTTTTAATATCATCTTCAGAAATTTCTGGTGCTGTAGATAATTCTCTCTCAGTTATTTCCCCAGAAATTTGAAAATTCTCATTTCCCATCATGTTAACTTTTTGTACAGAAGGGTTAGTGATAATAATTTCTTTATCTTCAGTTTTAATAATCACTTCGGTTGCAGGAACATCTACTTGCTGGATTCCCATCTGTTTCATCATTTGTTGTACTTTTCTGGGGTTCATTCCTGGCATCATGATAAAAAAACCTCCTGTTTTTTTAGCATGCCCAAAATTTTCAATTTTGCCTGCATTTTTTTAACCTAAAAAGTTTGATCCAAAGTAGTGTAATAGTAAAACAATCACCATTGCCACAATGGCCATAACAATAACTGCGTTTGGTGAAAATTCTATTTTAGACTTATATTCGTCAAAGTACCTAGTTAAACCGCCTTGTCCTGAAGGCATTCTTATTTTGTTATCGCGTGCCATATTTAGTGTTTTAAAGAGGGGTATTTTATAAGGTTTTTGGAAATTTTTAGATTAACTCAAGCAAATTTTTATAAACTTGATTATTTTCATTACTGTTATGCAAAAAAAGGGGCAAATAACAATTTTTATGATTATGGGGATTTTAATATTAGTTACAGTTTTTTCTTTTATTTATTTGAACAATTACATGAAAGAAAAACAATTAGAACAAGAGGAAGAAGATTTGCTAGAATTAAACTTAAATTCTGATAAAGTTAAGAATAGGGTTGAGTGGTGCATTAATGATGTTGGTGAGAAAGCAATCTTAACCTTAGGTTTTTACGGCGGAAAAAAGGAATTGGTGGGCAATTTTTTTGACGAAGAGGTGTTTGATGCCAATTATCTCTATTATTTAGGTGAGGAACAAACTTCTTCAATTGGAGAAATGGAAAATTCTTTGAGTTTAATGATGGAAGAACATTTAGATGATTGTTTAGGTGATGTTGGCACACCAGAATTGATTAATGTTGAAGAAGATGTTATTAACCATGGTTTAATCTTTGAATCTTTCCAAGTAGAAAAAGGTGAAATTAATACCACTACAAAAATTGTTGATGAGTCAGTAATGTTTACTGTCAAATGGCCTTTAGAATTAAAATTTAAAAATCAAGAGAAGGAAATGATCGACTTCCCTCTTACTAAAATTAAAGCAGACTTGAAAAGAGGGGCTTTGTTTTTGGAAGATTTTATGGGAAAAATAAAAGAGCAGCCTTACTTTATTGACATGATTTATTTGTTGGAACAAAATTATACTACTGATGTTTCTTTGTTTAACAATGATACTTACATTTTCTTGGTTACAGATAATAATTCTGTAATTAATCATGAACCTTTAAGGTTTCTGTTTGCTAGTAAGATTGATACTGAAGGGGTGTTCGAATGAAGAAAGTAATTGTTTTCTTTCTATTTGTACTTTGCTTATGTTCGGTACTTGCAAATCCGCCGGTAGCAGCAACAACGAATACAGTGCCAGAAATAAATTATAACAGTCCTGCAACTTATAATGACGCTTCATTTTGGGCAAATCCTAAATTTGATCAAATAAAATGGGGACATGTTACAAATCAAGGTATAATCCCTGCAGAACATATTGATAAAATTCCTATTGATGTGATTAAAA
The DNA here is from genome assembly GCA_964594395.1 of uncultured Methanosarcinales archaeon. Taxonomy (GTDB): domain Archaea; phylum Nanobdellota; class Nanobdellia; order Woesearchaeales; family GW2011-AR9; genus CAZQLW01. The sequence goes on from CAZQLW010000018.1 coordinate 11,566, forward strand.
TTGAACAAATTGGTGATGAAAATATTAAAAAAATAACCATAAATCAATGGAAACACGAAGGCAATTTAGATTTAGCTGGAGACTTAAGTCAATATGAAAATGCCCGAGATGCAGTGGCGGTAAAACATGGGTTTACTGGTATGGACCTTTCAAAGGGACAGACAACATACAAAGACGGAGTTATAACCAACGGTGAAGAAAAAATAAATCTTAAAGATGAGAAATATAAAGGTCAAATTATTAAGGCTTTAGCAGAAGGTGGTTTTTCCTTTGGTAAAGGGACTTCAGAAGGCAAGTTAGAACATGAAGGGAAGAAGTATGATTTCGAAGAAACTTCAGAACCAGTAGAAGTGAAAACCCCAGAAGAATCTGTTCTTCCTGATAAAGCTAAAATGGAAACAGAAAAAGGAGATAAAGTTTCTTCTCTGGGTAAGGATACTAAGGTTGATACTTCTCAAGATGGGTTAGAAGTTGATGGTGTAGCGGTAGTAGATTTAGCTAGTGCTGGTGCTACTGCTTTAGTTGGTTCTCTTGTTTCAGGGGGTATTACTCCTGGAAGTATTACTTTAGGTGAACATGACGTAAATTTAGATATGGCCTCATTAACTGTTGATGAAGGAACTCTTAGTACTCTAGGTGTAAAAATGACTGGTCCTTTAACAGTAATAGATAAAGACTTAGTTGATATTGGTGTTGCATTAGTCTCTCAGGATGATGTTCAACCGGTATTATTAGACAAAGTTGAAGATAAGTTTATACGTTTGGTTGAAGAAAGTAGTTTAAGTAAAAAAGAAAAGAAAATAGCAAAACCTTTAGTTGTTGCAGGAATGGATGCTGCTGCTGAAGGTAGAATTAATCAAGGTGCTTTGGCAAAAGCAGGAATAGCAGCATTAGGACAAATGGGACTTACAGAACTTAGAACTGCTGGTGGCGCTGTATTAAATTCAGTTGCGGCTTTCACTCCTGATGGGGTTGTGCCAATTTCTGTTTTAGAGGGAGTAATTGTTAACCCTAATCCCCTTAATCCCGGAGTGGCTTATGGAACAAGTGTAGATGATGTAGATCTTGCTATTAGTGCCGATACAAAAGAGGCAATATTTGGTTTAAAAAAGAATGGTGTTTCACTTAAAATAGTACAACCATATGCAACCAAAGCGCCTTTAGTTGAGTTAGATGTTATGACTAGTTCTGGAAGATTTAAATCATATTGTAAAGGGTTTAGGTGTGGTCTTGGATTTATGGGGAATGATTGGTCCGTTTTAGCCAATGGTGATCCAGTTAAAAAGGTAGGTAAAATAGAATCTGTTGTGGATATTTCTGAAAAAGCCCGAATTGCAGCTTCAGTAGAAGTAGTGCCTCTACAAAAAATGAGGGCGCTGGTTGCAGGATTAACTGTTGAAGCTACATTTTAATTTTTTGTATTAGTTATTTTTAAAAAAAGTAGGTAGGGTGGAATAAGCCGCCTTCTGTCAAACCCAAACAATTAACCAATGTAATTGCGATGGTTTGTTTTTAGCATTCTACTAAGCGTTGAACCAACTTGCACTGGTTAGTATTCGCCGTTTCATCGTTCCCTACAGAGACGTCAAAGGGTTTTTTGAAATTCTTACGAATTTCTAAAAGTTAAAAACCTGTGGTTTTAAACTAACTCACTTGTTTCTCAACAAGCTTCGCCATTATCATTCCATTCTGCAGGACGTGTCGTTTCTGAGCCATTGACAGCCATTTCTGACTCTCACTTCCGTGAGTAACCTTTTGTAGTGGGCGGACTTTCCTCACAAACCTTTGGGCAAGCCAAACGTTTGAATCCAAATTCATTCAAGTGGGATTTCACTATGTTCAATCCCACGACATTTGGCACCTAAAATTTGCGTAAGCTAAATACCACTCCTACCTATTACTCTATTTTAGATTGGTTTTTATAAATGTTTTGGAATATTTACTGGACAGTGGTTATAAATTGGAAAAATTTATAAATGGGGTTTATTCTTTTAATATTATGCCTAGAATTAAATTGTTTGATGGTACCAGAGATTCTAAATATGGAATTGCTTTAATGAGATCTTTTGCTGAAATGGCAAAATATCAAAGGGTGATAGTTAATCCAAAACCTGGTTCTATTGATATAGAAAGTTTTGATTTAGTGGAGATGGCTGCAAGAAGAGCTTACCATCCAAGACGAGGTCAAGTTCATTATTTAGATTTATTAAATGGAGTGTTGGAACACGCAAATACAAAAGAGACGGGAAAAAACACATTTATTTTAACTGATAAAGATCTTTATGCCGATAACTTGAACTGGTGTTTTGGTTCTCTTGTTCCAGATAGTGTTGGTGGTAGGCATTTAGTAATGTCAACTTATAGAATTCCAGATTTGGAAACACTTGCTCATGTGGCAATTCATGAGTTAGGTCACATGTTTGGTGCTGCCAGTTCTGGACGTAGAAATACTGTAGAAAATTTAGGGAGTCATTGTACAAATTTTTGTGTGATGGAACAAAGATTATCTGTTCCTGAGATGACTGAACAAGCGAGACTTCTGGCGGATAGAGATAATAAGTTTTGTTATCAGTGTCAGCATGAGTTAAGTGATAGTTATTAGTTTTTTTGATAATGCTTCTAAACAACTTCAACTTTAAGCAGCAATTTCCGCATCCCTTCTTCATGACCAGCTCCAACAATTACAAGAATTTTCTTACCTGGATTTTTACGTAATATTTTGACAAGTTGTTTAACCATATACTTGTTTCGATCAGATACTAAAGCACGATAAACGTTAGGGTACCTTTTACGCATTTGAGCAACTAATTTCTTAACAACTTCTTTACCAGGAACTTTAGACAAATCAAAATTTTCTAGACCCATTTCTTTTATTTGTTTTCTAGGAGAAACTAAACCTTTAATCATATCCCAAAAAAATCTAAATTTTTCTTTCCAAGAGAGATATTTAGAAAATTTCTTTAACGTAATTCCAATTGGTTGATCAATTAACGCAATCTCTAACTTTTTTTTTCGAGCCAATTCTAAAGCTGATTTCATCTCGCTTCCTGGAGAAACGCCGACCATTTTACCTAATTTCCGTTGTGCAAATTGGCCAACTTTAGCAAAAATGTAACCTTTAACACCAATTTTAAGAATCATTCCGATACTAACTTTACTTTTCTCTTCAGACATTAACGCAGCAGCCCGTTGCAAATCTAGCTCTACAGCTATTATTTCAGGTTTCCAACTAGTAACGGCAGTTTTAATCTCATCAACACTTTGTTTAGCGATATGTGATGTACCAATAATTTTAATATTCTCCATTTTAATCGTTAGACAACAGAAAAGTATTTAAACTTAAGTAAATTTTATTAAATTATTATAATTGAGGTGGCTTATACAATGTTAAAAATGAAAAAAATATCTGGAACTTACGATTTAAAAGTTTTTACTGACTCTGGTGACTATTTTGGAGATGTTGAAGATAGCATCATTCAAGGTAATAAAGTTTCTGGTTGGAAAATTAAAGCAACAAAAAATTCCTTTTTGAGCAAGGTTTTAGGTAGTGCTAAGGGTGTACTAGTACCACATCATTTAGTTAAAGCAGTAGGAGATGTTCTGATTATTTCTAAAAGTGCAGTACCTAGCGGTACTGTTGATGAAGGGGAAGAGTAAATTATGAAAATAAATCACGAAAAGTATTATCAAGATTTATTGAATTACCAATATATCATCGGTAATTTTGAAGAACTTGAACCCGTTTTGTTTATTGCAGCTTAATTTTTTTCATTAGTTTTTTTTCGATAACTATTTAAACTCTAAATAAATCATTATCTTTAAGATGGATATTGTAGTATTAATTTTATTGGCAGTAAGTTTAATCTTATTTTTTGGCTTTTTTGCTGAATGGTTTTTCAGAAAGTTTAGTATTCCTGATGTTTTATTCTTAATTGCTTTAGGTTTTGCTATTGGTCCGTTTGCTTTCAAGTTAGTTTCACCTTTAGATTTGGCCGATATTGCACCAGTATTTACTACGTTTACTTTAGTATTTTTACTATTTGATGGTGCGTTCAACATTAATTTATCTTCATTAATTCGAGAATTTTCTGAAAGTTTTGTTTTAACAATTTTTAATTTTATTATTTCTTCAGTTGTTGTCGCTTTAATTTTATGGTTGTTCGGTTTTTGGGTTGGCGGATTTTCTATCCTTTTATCATTACTTGGCGGTTTTATGTTAGGCGGAGTATCCTCGTCATTTGTTATTCCTATCCTTAAACAAGTTAAAATTAGTAACCGGCTTTATTCATTATTAGCTTTAGAATCAGCTTTAACTGACGTATTTTGTATTGTTTTTTCATTAACTGTGATCGAAATATTTAGGTTGGGTGGATTCGGTGTTCAAAACATGTTAACTCAACTTGTTAGTTTATTTGCTGTTGCTGGACTTGTTGGTCTTATTGGTGGTGTAGTTTGGATATTTTTAATTTTGAGAGTTTTTAAAGAACATAATTATATGATTGCTATTGCCTACTTACTTTTAATTTATGTTTTAACAGAATTTTTGCGTGGTAATGGTGCAATTGCAGCTTTATTTTTTGGTTTAATTCTAAAAAATTCTAAACAGTTATCTTCAATTATCAAAGGACTTTTAACAAAAGAAGCTAAAGAGAAGAAAAAAGCCCTTCAAGGGGAGTTAGGGGTTTCAGTAACCACGCCAAGTGAAGAATATTTTTATCATCAAGTTTCTTTCTTTTTGAAAACTTTTTTCTTTGTTTATATTGGGATCATGATTGATATCTCTGATTGGAAAGCAATACTTATCGGAGTAATATTATCTTTTGTTTTAATGGGTTCTAGGATGTTTTCAGTATTATTAACAAAAACTATGACTCCGGAAGGTAGAACATTAGTTAACGCAATCTTTGCGAGAGGTTTAGCAGCAGCTGCTATTGCCCAGTTAGCGATTAATGCCGGTGTTCCACATGCTCTGTTCTTATCGAAAATTGCTTATGTTTCAGTTACTGGAACAATTGTCCTTAGTTCAATCAGAGTATTTTTAATCAAAAGGAAAATGCCTCCCGTTGAAGAAAAAGAATCTCTTGGTGAAGTAATGGAACATAAAGGACATAAATATAAAAATTTTCCAAGACATCAACATGAACTTAAACAAAAAAAGACTCATAAGCCAAAAAAGAATCATAAACAAAAACGTAAAACAAAAACATAACTCTTAAAAACGGGCTCTATTTTTATAGTAAAATGAATGAATTTATCTTGAATTGGTTAAGTACTTTTCCCTACGGTCATTATTTACAGAATAAGTATATTTTTGCAGTTTTAATTTTGATATTTTTTGCAATTGGTGCTTGGTTATTATTGTTTATTTTTGAAAAGTTTTTACAAAAGTTTGCTAAAAAAACTAAAACCGAAGTTGACGATTTAATTTTTGAAAAAACTAAAAGGCCATTATTTTATTTAATCTTAGTTTTTGGTTTGAAGTTTGCTTTAGAAAGTTTAGGCATTAACGGTATCGTAAACAAAATGGTTTATTCGTTAATGGCGATAGTGTTTGTTTTTATCCTGGCAAGGATTGCAGATGTAGTGATTAGTGTTTGGGGGGCAACAGTAGCTAAAAAAACTAAAAGTAAGTTTGATGACCTTTTATTACCTCTGTTTCATAAAGCTGCTAACGTCACTTTCATAATTATTGGAATTTTATGGGTCTTAGACGTTTGGCAAATTGATATTGCGCCCTATTTAGCAGGGGCGGGGATTTTGGGGTTAGTTTTAGGTTTTGCTTTACAAGATTCTTTGAAAAATATTTTTGGAGGAGTTACTCTTTTGTTAGACAAGACTTTTGAAATTGGCGATAAAGTTAAGTTAGAATCTGGTGAATTAGGAGCAATCCATGATGTTGGATTAAGAAGTACAAAGTTAGTGACTTATGATAATGAGGTTATCTATATCCCTAATGGTTATTTAGCAAATTCTCGTATTCAAAATTATACACGGCCAAATCCAAAAATTAGGGCCCATGTGAATTTTGGGGTTGAATATGGTAGCAACGCAACTCAAGTACAAAAAATAGTTTTAGAAGTAATGAATAAAGATAAAGAAATTCTAAAAGATCCAGAATCTGCAGTACACTTTTTAGAAATGGGCGATTTTGCTTTAAATTTTCGAGCATATTTTTGGGTAGAAAACTGGGGTATGGCATATAATAAAAAGTTAGAACTTACCGAAGCAATTTATAATGCTTTAAACAAAGCTAAAATTGGTATTCCGTTCCCAACACAGACAGTACATTTAGAGAAGTGATAGTCTAAGAGAGAAATTCTTATATATCATTTTCATTTTTAGTTCTTTATGGAACCTTTTTCACTTTTAGGAATGATTATCATTGCAATAGTTATTTTGATTGTCAGCCATTTCTTATCTTCAATTTTAAAAGTTATTTTTTATCTACTTTTAATAACACTAGTTTTGGTAGTGGTTTTTGGAATTTCTTACGAAGAATTATTCAATTGGGCAATTGGAATTGTGTTATGGGCTTTTTAGTTGATTATATTACTTCTCAAAACAAGTAAAACTTATAAAGAATTGAGTTTAGTTAGTTTTATCTTTATTTCCTTTCACCCAAGCATCAAACTTTCTTTTTTGCTCTACTCCATATTCTTTTAATTTTCCCTCTTCGATTGCCTGTTTAACTTCATCTTTTAACTCATAAACTGCATCTACAAGAGTTTTGGCTGTTTCCCCATCTAATGGTAAACTTCCATGTAAGTGGAATGCAGTCATTTCTAAAATATGTTGTCTGTTGCTTAATTTATTAGGGTCGTACATTATACTGTATCCTAATTGATTTAATTTTTCTGTTGTTTGGTTTAATTTAGCAATTGCATCGGCAAGATCGTAACCAGTATCTCTGCCTTTTTCTACTGGGAATTCAATGTCACCAATTTTTTGATCTTGGTGATATATCTCTGCATGACCATGGCCCCTCTCTCCTAATGTGTGTTTCATCAGCATTAGATCTCTTTTAGTGGGCTCTTTATCAAGTGGTAGGCCATCTAAACTATTTTTCTGTGCAAGAACATGTAATTCTTTAATCTCAATTTCTGTATTTCGGGGGAGATCGTTTCTTTCTAAAACAGAATCAATTCCTTCTTTAATTTTTTGGGTCATTTTTATCTTTCAACCATACTTATTTAATAATATTTTGATTCTCAAAACAAGTAAAACTTATAAAGTAGCTTGTTAGCTAAAATAATATTATGGTTTCGACTATTTGGACAGAAAAGTACCGACCGCAAACTTTTGAAGAAATGAAAGGTCAGCAAGAAATTGTTGAAAAAGTAAAAGCATTCGTTTCTACAGGAAGTATGCCACATTTATTATTTTCTGGCCCAGCTGGGGTTGGTAAAACAACTTTATCTTTAGTTATCGCTAAACAGTTATTTGGCGAGAATTGGAGACAGAACGTTCTTGAATTAAACGCTTCTGATGAACGAGGAATTGATGTTGTTCGAGTTAAAGTAAAAGATTTTGCACGAACAAAAGCTCTTGGCGA
>CAZQLW010000019.1:0-18726 GCA_964594395.1 uncultured Methanosarcinales archaeon
TAAAGGTTTGGGATATTAATGGGTTTAAGAAGAATTAATTTTATTTCACAACATTTAAAAGTAAATTCTACTCGAAAATAGTAAAATGGTAAGAAAAATGTTATTAACTGGATTAGCAGCAATTATAATGGGTTTAACACCTAATTGTGGTGGAGAAGAAGATAATGGTTACGAATGTATTAATAATGAAGAATGTACACAGACTGAACAATGTGTAGAAGGATATTGTGAAGAATCACAATGGCCCCAATGCGAATTAAAAGAGTATTTTGACGGTTGTGCAGATTTTACAGGAACATACGAAGTTGTTGAAAGTAATTGTACTAATAGATTTAAAGAAATTACTTTTAGTACTTATGGTTCGGGCTTTGATGATAATGGGTGTGCTAGCACTGTTAACGGAATTGATAAAAAAAGTGGAGAAGTTGATTGTTTGGGTGGATCTGATTTATACAAAAGTAACCAAACAGAAGGTTCCGATTATACTTTTACAAAGTGTGATGGAGAAACCGTAAAAATGGAATGGAATAATGGTAAATGCGAATCTTGGTTAAATAAAATTTCTTCCGACTTTTTTGATTGTTAAGTTTCTTTTATTTGCTTTTTTTATGATTTTAACAATTAAAAAAGTAAAAAAAATTAACTTGTTTCTATTTTACAACAAGTGATGTATGTTTTTGCACCATCATCATTACTCCCAGAACTACAACCATTTTCCGGGACCATACCAAGATCTGAATCTGCTTCTGAAGTTTCTTCTGAACACCCAGTTCTAATCCAACCTTTATCCTCTCTACACTTTATTGAACTTTTATAGCCCTCGGGATTAGCTGCGGTTTCAATAACATCATTTCCACTTAATCCTTCCTTAGTACTAGAAATCATAACTGCCCCCGTACCATCATTTTTTCCAGTAACACAACTTAACTCTATATCATGTCCAAAGGCATCCGGGCTGTCAGCGCCAGAAAACTCACTATTCACGGTTCCCGCATAAACAAAAGCACCGATAAAAAGTATTAATAAAGCTACAATAACATAAAATTTTGATTTGTCAATGATAATTTTCATTTTTCTTACACCCCTTCTTTAATAATCTAGAAAAATAAAAGAAATATATAAACCTTTGGTAAGTATTTGGTAAATAACTGGGCACAAACCTGATTATTAACAAAGTTATTTCTAATTATTAAATTGGGAAAAAAGTGGCAACTAATTGGATTTGTACAAGCAAGTAATTATCGTAAAGAAGTTTTAAAAGCATTAAATGAACCTAGTACGCCTAATTCCTTAGAAAAAAAGTTAAACATAAAGATTTCCCACATCAGTAGAACAATTAAAGAATTAATTGAAAAAAAATTAGTTAAATGTCATACGCCAGAATTAAGAAAAGGAAAAATCTTTGAAATAACAAAAGAAGGCAAAGAAATTCTTAAAGATATCAAATAATCCCAGTATACCTTTACGTAATATTTATATATTAGACTATATTTCTCATAATAATGGTTATTCTCTTTGATCAGTTCAATTTACCAGAGGACATCTACAAAGTTATCTTTGCTACTGAGCAGCAAGAAGTAGTTGGTAAAATGTTAATCAAGTACATGTGGGACAACAATGGCGAAATTGGTAAAACTGAAATGAGTCTATTTGCTACTAAATTGCACGAAGGAGAAACTATTGTTAAACAGAAAGGTAAATCACCGATAGATAAAGAAATGCGTATTTCGTACAACAAACGACAATTTTATGACCGAATTCTTACACCAATGCGTGGCATGGGTTTAATTGATTACGATTTATATTCTAAAAAGTATAAAGTTTCTGACAAATTTAACAAGTTAATGATCAGAATTGGTTTGTTATGGTTAAGAGAATTGGATAAACATAAAAAGTAAGTAATATGTCTCTGCTTTGCTACCTAAAAGAAATCGCCTAATCCAGACTGGCTACTATCACTAAACAATTCATCTTCATTATAACCAAGAACTAAAAATATGCTGGACAAAGCAGGAATGATTTGGTTATTCAAATAATAGTCATGGTCATAGTCGCCAGGTTTAACTTCTTCAGGTAATTTTGCTCTATCCCGAACTAACCCAGAACCTTTAGCAATAATATATTCAACAACCATGCCCGGAGTTACATTAATCCCTTTTTCCAAAAGTTTTGTAGCAACAGCAACGTGTGGTCCGATAGAAGCGTAACTGCTAAGTTCTTTAGTAATCTGTGTTTTAATAATCAATTTATCCAATTCTATTTTACCATCTTTTAAATCTTGAACAACTTCTTTAGCATAATTTACTGCTTCATCAACTTTATCTTCCAGAACTAACCTTAACACTTTTTCCTGTAACTCTTTTGCAAGTAAAGACCAATTACGTCTTACAGTTTCAAAACCAGTAATTTTAATATTATCATTTTCATCAATTAATGCGTACTTTTTCTTTGCACCTTTATCTGTACCTTTAGCAGCAACAAAAATTCCTCTGGGATAACGTCCTTCATACTCTAATTCCATATGACCAGGCAAATCAAAATTAATTTCGTTCATGAACTCCATGGCTTGACTAATATTTTTTTCTCCTAACAGAATGAACAAACTATCTGTGTCTCCATAAATTACTTGAAACCCTTTACTTTCAGCTTTCTTAATCGTATCTTTGATATAATTTCGTGCATAAGCAGTTGTTGACCGAGCACATTCTAAACAGTACCAACGAGCGCCAAAAAAACCCATGTACCCATAAAACGAATTAGCTAATGTTTTCAAAGCATAAGACCTTGCTTCCAAAATGGCAACATTTTCATCTTCATTTTTTTCTTTAGTTTCTTTAATTAACCTTTTCAAACTTACTCTTCTTAGAATTATTCGTTCTAATACGGTTGGTAAAAAAGTTTTCTTTTTTGTACAGAACCAGTATTGTTCCCTTTCAGGAACTTTAAATTCAGAACAACATTTACAACATAAACTTTCAGGGCCAATATTATGGGCACTAATAATTGTCGGATACAATGATCGGAAATCAAACAACAAAACATTTTCATAAATCCCTGGCGTTGGTTCGAAAACAAAAGCACCCTGATAAGATTCTTCCATTCGTTGATCAATCTCTGCCCTTCCCGGTCGATTAGGAGCAAGAACATTAGCATCAATCGCTCTTTTTAAAATATAACTTTCTACCAATTTGCTAAAACTCATTCTGGTAACGTCAAATAAAGGTAACCCCACAATTTTTGTAAACGCAATCATGTCAAAAATTAATTTCTGGCAAAGTTTTAAAGTTAAATAGGTATCTTGTAAATTATACTCACAGTACTCTTTTAACTGGTCAGGATGATTATCCCAGGTATCTGCTAATTTAGCAATATCAACATCATGTTTCTGGTGACCTAACAATTCATCAGACACCGCATTTAACGAATAACTATCAGTTTTAAGATTTTTACCAAAAATGTTTCTTACAAACTTAAAAACGTCCAAATGTAAAATGCCATTAATTTTAGTTTTTCCTTCCCGCATGTTAGCAGTTTTACCAGTATCAATAATTGAATAATCTAACCCTAAATTCAGTTTAACTTTAAACTTGTCGGCCCTTGCTTTTAAGTAAGGGAAATCAAAATTGTCGGAGAAATAACCAGTAATTATATCTGGCTTGTAATCAAGAACAACTTCCCTGAATTTACTCAAGAGTTCAATTTCATTATCAACAACTTCTAAATAATCTAAATCATAATCAAATTTTTTCCAGGTGATAACTTTTTTGTATTCTTTACCGTCTTCATCATAACCATAAAAAGCTACCATTAAAATCGGATTTTTTTCAGTGTCAATCATTTTGTCAGGGTTATAAGTTTCAATGTCAACAGCAAGAATTTTTAAATTTTTAATTTCTTCACGACTTTCTTGAACAACAGATTCTGCCAAGAAAACAGGGACACGGAAAAGTTTTTCGTTGATAAAATCCCCTTCCGCTTCAATCAAAGTCATCGGAGTAATTTTGTTATCCCTAAAATAACGGTGCACAAAAAGTATATCTTTTTCGTAACATTCAAGTCCCCAATTTTGTAATTCCTTGCTGATTAATGATACTGCCCGCGGATAATTCACAAAAATTTTGTAAAATGTTTCAACTTTGCCAAGAAGTTCTTTATCAACTTTTTCAAAAGAAATAACCTTTGCCCATTTATTTTTATCCTCAACTGTTAAATTTTTTAATTTTGTTAATACTAACTCTTCATCTTGTGGATAAATTTTTGCATAAAAGTAAGGTTGATATTCTTGAATTAAACAAATTTTTGTATTGTTTTCCAATTTACCGTAAAGGTGGACAAAAGGTTTCCCTCCTCTAAGTTTGTACTCAAAATCTATTGGATAAAAACGGATCTTCATCTTTATTTTCATGGCTTTCATAGTTTATAAAGATTATGAACAATTTAGTTTCATTTGGAATATTTAAAATTAGTATACTGCGTGCCGGCGCGTGGATTTTGTGAGCAGTGCCAAAGGAGGCACATTTTGTGAGGAATATCACAAAATCTCGGGTGCCGTGCCCTGCTCACAAAATGCGCCTATTGCAGGCACATGAAAAATGACAACGATCATTTTTCAGTGCTAAAATGGGATATTCTTTCCCATTTTATGCAGTATACGAAAAAACATTATCCCTAATGTAGTTAACAATTCACTGTCTAAATACGACAAAAGTTTAAATAAATTAACTTTCTCTTAAAGAGGTGGTGGTTAGAAGAAAAAAAAAGAGGATTGATACAAGTAAAGATAAACGACTAGACGTATTTCTAACAAATTTAGAGATTGAAAAAGAAAAACGTGAAAAAATAGTTAATTATGTTGAAGATTTAACATTTGACGTGCTTAATAAAAAGAACGAACCAAAATTAAGACTTAGAAAACCAGAATAAACAACTAAGGTATTTTTCTTAAAGATTTTAACAAATAATTATCTTTACTTTCTTCTTCAACAACCACTTCCGTATCACCGCTTTGTAAAGTTTCTTTATCATCTTTACCAAGTTTCTGTTCAACCTTACCAATATCTTTTAATTTACTCCCCTCAGCTTTCAATAATGCAAAGGCAGTTTCCATTTCATCTTCGGCTAACTGTTTTGGTTCCCATTGTAAATTGAGCGTGTCTGCTTCTGTTCTAGGAAAAATTTCAATCGCAAAATGGGGCACTTTCTGTTCTGCACCCAGACCATTATTAATAACAATGTTTGTTCCTTGGGCGCCCAAATTTTCAAAAATTGAAATACTAACTTTGTTTGCCAAATCTGCACATTTTTTAACAATATCGTCAGGGACAAGTTCAAGAATAGTATAATGCTCTTTAGGAAAAACTGTGATTTGGCCAGGAGTAGCTGCTAAATCTTTAACTACCGCTACCACATCGTCATCTTCATAGATAATGTCTGAATTACTGTTCCGGTCCACAATTTCACAATATTCACATTTCATACAAATTCCTCCAGGGATTTGTATGTGCCAAAAATCTTTGATTTTTCAGCACATTTGTTATTATTTAAAAAGATTAGCAATATCGTCAAGGTTCGCATCGCCTTCATCTTTTTCTTCAGTTTCTTCATCAGCATCTTCTTTTTGGTCATCATCTTCTTCAGCTTCTTCAGGTTCCTCTGACTCTTCTTCAGTTTCTTTTTGATCAGTATCTTTTTCTTCAGGTTCTATTTCCTCTTCTTTTTCTTCTTCAATTGCAACTTTTTTCTTCTTTTTAACTTTCTTTTTAGCAGGTTCCTTTTCTTCTTCCTTCCCCTCAACTTTAACAACTTCTTTTTTAACGCCCATCAGTTCGTTAAGTTTTTGTTCAATCGCCGATTTAACTTTTTTTCTTAGTTCTGGATCTAATAAAGATTCGTTAACTGTTAATAGCCCATCACCTTCTTTACGAGGAATAATATGGATCATAAAATGTTGTGCTTTCTGACTAGCAGCAATACCGTTAGCCACGTAAATGTTAGTACCACCAACTTTTAAAGTTTTAAGAACAATTTGTGACAAATATTTTGCAACAACATAAAAATGTTTAATATCTTCAACTGGAACTTGTGGCATAATTGCATAATGTTCTTTAGGTAAAATTAAAATGTGCCCTTTAGCAGCAGGATTAATGTCAAGAATAGCCAAACATTTATCGTCTTCATAAATTTTGCTTGAAGGTACTTTCCCACTAAGTATTTGGCAGAAAATACACTGCTGTTTTTGAAACTCTGCCAACTCTTCAGGGGACATATTTTTAAGTTTCTCTTCAAACTCTTTCCTTTGCTCTTCAGTAATCTCCTGCTGGGCCATCTTAAGAGGGTTTGTTCAGAAGTTTATAAAATTATTGTTACTCTTAGACAATTCAATAAGTGAATGATACGGCGAGTCTTATCACAAGCCATTTTTTCAAGAATCGCCACCGAGAGTATCGTTCCAGCATATGTGGCTAGATGTAGACTCTAGGCGGTATCACTCACAAAAATTCTTTAACATTAGCAAACTTAACTTTAACAAAATTGTTAAAATTTAACCCACGTTCTTTAAGTTCCATTAACGCTAATTTAACGTGCGTACTACCTTTAGGGATTGCGAACCCAGCCCGAACACTAAGAAAATTGAACTGTTTAAGTGCAGCTTCCCTAGCCAGGATTGAAGCAGCAGCAACTTCAACATATTTTGATTCTGCTTTCTCTTCTTGAACGTCGCCAACTTTACAACCAGGATAAAGGTCAACAACATGTTTCCCTGGGTCTAAAGCAGTTGCACAATCATGATGTAACTTGTTCAAGATTTCAGTAACGTTATGTTCTTTGTTAAGCGCATTATACTTTTCAGGGAGTAAACTAACAATTTTACAAGTGACAATTTTTTTAATCTTATCAGCGATAACACTAATTTCCTGATCATCAAGAACTTTACTATCAACAACACCTAACTCTGCCAACTTATCACGAGCTTTTTTATCAGCTTTAACTGCAGCAACAACTAAACCACCAAAAGTGTCGCCTTTTAAAGTTTCGTCACTACCAATAATTGTCCCCGTTTCTTTTTTAAATTTTTTTACAGGAACATAATCACCGATACCAACCTTTGCTAATTGTTTAGAAATTTTATCAATAGCATCTTTATTACCTTGCACTAAAAGTTTTTTAGAAGTGTAAAGAATTAAAGTAGCGTTATCTTTTTGTAAACGTAACTCTTCGTAGATTGTTTTCGGTTCTAACTTAGTATAACCTTTAAGTTTTTTTACATCCTCTTTTTTTACGTTTGCAAATACTGGCATTAATAACTAAGAAATAATTGTTGTTTAAATATTTATTCTTTCTTGTACTGAAAAAACAAACTTTTATATATGTAAAAATATTTATTTAACTTATGGAAAAATGTCCTATTTGTGGTAAACCAGGAATAACTTTATTGAAAAAGGCATTTATTGGACCAGCATCATTTACTACATGTCAACAA
The DNA here is from genome assembly GCA_964594395.1 of uncultured Methanosarcinales archaeon. Taxonomy (GTDB): domain Archaea; phylum Nanobdellota; class Nanobdellia; order Woesearchaeales; family GW2011-AR9; genus CAZQLW01. Next base: position 7,481 of record CAZQLW010000019.1, read on the forward strand.
TGCGGTAAAAAAGTTAGTGTCCCTTATTCCTATTTTTTCTTAGCATTTACTCCTTTTTTATTATCAATGTTCATTAGCATTTTCTTTATTAACAACACTTTATTAAAATATGCAATACTTACTATTGGTATAATTGTTATGTTTACAATTTATATTAAATGGGTCCCTTTAATTTCAAAAGAGAATAAATAATCTTCTAAAAATCACTCAAATTGCTTTGCTTCTTTTTCTCAACAACATTACTGTAAGATTTCCATCTTTTCCTGAACAGTTCCGGATACTTATCATGATACTTCTCTAAAAAATCTTGAGTTTTTTTATCACTCATGTAACCTGAGCCGAAATCTACTCCTATATCTAACTTAATTTTGTCAATTTGCCGGTCTCGAATAACTTTAGCAATTACTGAAGCTGCAGCAACAACAATATAATTCATGTCTGCTTTATGTTCAACAATCAGTTCAGCTTTATCTTTTACAGCTGTACTTAATTTATCAGCAAAATAATCTTTATATGCTTGAATGTTAATACTTGGACAGTCAACAATAATCTTATCGGGGTTAAGTTCAGATACTAACCTGGCTGAAGTTTCCGCTTCTAACCAGTTCAAGTTTGATTCTTCTTCTTTTAATGAGAGATCAATCGCGTCAGGTTCAATAACTTCAATCCGGAAATCTTCCACAATTTCTCGGATTTGTTCAAACATTTCTTCTCTAACAGATGAACTTAACAATTTAGAATCTTTAACACCCATCCATTCAAGTTTTTTAACATTTTCTTCATTTACAGCGAGTGCTACCATTACTAAAGGGCCAAGTACCGGCCCACGTCCAGCTTCATCAATACCTACGATTATGCTCATTTTAAGGGTATAATGTAAAATATGCTTTTTAATGTTATGTAAGAATAGTTAAGTTTTGAGAGAAAATTTAATAAATAACTAAAACAATAATAATACAAATGACATCAATATATGATTGGAGATCTAATAATATCGAATTTAAATTAAGAGAACCTTATTCTTCGGCATGTTATGAATGTTATGAAAGGGAAACCCATCATTGTTATGAGACTTGTTCTAAAATTGGATTTTCTAGACTTAATATACCTGAAACGAAATTAGAAAAACAATTAAACAAATAATTATAATCCAAAAGCGTCAGTGAACTCTCTGATTCTTCTAAATTCTGCCAAGAAACTTGACCCTTTATCAGTTAAATTAATTACTTTAGAATTACTTTTTCGTTTCCTATGAAATATTTCTTCAATTTCTACCAACTCTTTACCAATTAACTCGTCAAGGTAAAAGTTTAACAATTTATGAGATAAGTTAGATTTATACATTAAATGGGTCGGTTTAATAGTACCGCCTTTATTTTGTATAGCTAACAAAATATCGTAAATCAGTTCAAGTCTGGACCTTCTTTTATTACTCATTTAAATTTTACCTTCTTGTAATTTTTCTATAAGTGTAAAGTAAGATTAAAAACCCTACTAATAAAAACAGTTCACCTAAAACATAAAAACTGTCAAAAACAAATACGAACACGAAAAAGATGTTACTTAACAAAATAAATATGAAACTTAACATTACCATAAACGCGTTAGTATTCCGGTTAGTGTTCAAGTAATTTTGATAATAATTCAAAACAGCCATTCCTAAAATTACTGCACTGGTAAGATAAAATACCACATATTTAAAATTACTAACAAACGAAATTAGTCCAACTAAGTAAATAAACAAAGCTATTTGACTAACTTCATAATATTTCTTTAATCGTCCGCTACGTTTCTGGGAAATGAAAAATATTAATAGCCAAGCTCCAAGTAAAGTTACCATGTAAAGGAAAAACCCACTCCGAAAAAATAAGTCTGAATAGTTTATTCCGACAGCACCTTTTCCAACCACTGGCACTAAAATTGCGGTGGCAGCATTTCTCCAAGGAACAAAATAAACTAAACCTTGAGAAATAATTTTAAAAATGAACCCTAAACTTACTAATATAAACGAAAATGAGAAATAACCAAACCGGTTCTCTTGGCTCATCCGGTAAACTTTCCAACTATAACCAGCAATCAAGAGAGCAATAATTAGACTAATTGCATCAAAAACTAAATCCCAACCTTGAAACCATACCGGTGTGTAAAACAATTGAAACATTTACTTTCAAACCCCCATTTACTTTATAGTAACAAATAGGCGAGCCCATTTAAAAAACTTACGGATTATTCTTCTTAAAGGAATTTCTATATATATTTTACATAATGGATATATAAGTATCTACATTACCTGTTATTAAAGGTGATAATGATGAATAATGATTTAGAAAAATTCGTTTCCGGATTAACTTCAGAAGAAATTGTTTACCTCCTTTACAAGAAACACTTACTATCCACGAAAGACACCTCCTTTCAAATTTAAACACTTTAGTAAAAACAACCTTCTTTCCGGCCCGCGGGTCGGTTTTTTATATTTTAGATAAGACTATTCTAACGGTACACCGCTCCAAAACGGTGCACCCCGAAACTCTTCACTTGGAGAATAACCGCCAAAGACAAAGTATGGTGGTTGACCCTGGCCCATGTAACCGTACTCTAACTGGCCCCATGATGCTGCAGGAGCACCAGCAGCACCATAAATTGAACTGCCTAAATGTTTCCAACCTTTTGTTAAAGTTTTCATCCCAGAAGTATCAGTAGTGAAATCTGCCCCAGGTTCAATAATCATTTTTCCTTTAAAACCGTGCTTTTTAAGAATTTCAATAGTTTCTTTTATTGGAGCATCACCTTCACCAGGAGCAAGGTGTTCGTCCTGGTAACCCCAACTGTCAACCAAATGAAGATGACCAATAATTCCTGACTTGGCCATCTTTTCTACATTTTTTAAGTACCACTTATTATAATTTTTATTATTATTTTCAATCGATAAATTAGGATCATTCTTCCAATACTTTTTCCATAAATGCATATGCGCAGTATCAAAAGTTGCAGTAATATGTTCTTTAGCTTTCTCTTGAGCTTGTTCTTCAGACATCCCTCTTTGTTGTAACATGTTAGCCATTTTTTGTCTTCCACCTTTAATCAAATTGATTAGTTCGTCAGGATGAGCACCATAACTTTCCGGGAAAAGGTTTTCCATTGCAATTGAAAGCGGTTTCTTAAGAACTCCTTTCTCTTTCAACTGGTTACTTTTCATCATTGCTGTCATTCCTGCTTGAGCGTAAGCATCATAAGATTCTCTTAAAGCGTAAGTTTCTGCACTTTCTACGTGCCGGATAGTTTCCATTGCTTCTTCTGCTTGTGACCATTGAGCAGAAGCACTATTTTGAATTTGGTTAAGACGATGTTCCTGTGCTTTAATTCGTTCATCAATCAGTTCAACAGGATATTTACTTTCAGCGGGAATAAATTCGTCAATTTGGGGCATTTGTTTTTTCAATTTCCATTTTTCTTCAGGAGAAGTTGCCGCTTCAATTTTGACATAAATCTCTCTAGCTTTCTTTAACTTTTTAACTGTATCAACCGCAACTTCAAAACCTTCACCGTAATTGTATGCCCAACCACGACTATTAGCAGCGTTAGTTTCTAAAGTAGAAATAATGTAAGCTTCTTCAGGCCGGATCAAAATATCATTTTCAGATTTAGCATCTTTAAATCTTGCACCCATTGACTTGTTAAAATCTTCGTTAGTCATGTCACCATCTTTCCATTGTCTCCAAGATTTTTTGGCCCTTTCTGTTAATTCTTTAGCTTCATCGCCCAATTCTGCCCAACCCATCTGTCGAGTTTTAAACCGACCATTAACTTTATCATATTCAGGCACCCTTAATGCAGGATCAATCTTATTACCATAATAATCAATATAATCACCAGGTTTAACTTTTTGTCCATTCTCGTCAAGGTAATCATTACCTTTATTATCGTCCCAATATTCGTCACCTTCAGAATACCTTTTCCAGACAGGTTTAGATACAGTCTTACTTTTCCTTGCTTCATTAATCAAACCACCAGTACGATTATCAACAACTTTAAACGAAGCTCGATCTTCCTCACCTTCATACATTTGAAATTTGCCGTCCTTATTCCAATCAGCATCAATTATTGGACGTTGAAACTCACCGGTATGGACAACTACAGTACCACCCTGAGAAACGTCCGCAGCAAATTCTACTGCCCGTTTAATTTCGTTAACTGCGGCTTCTTTCTGATGACGTGAAAAGTTTCCCTGTTGGTCCATCCCCGCCAGACCGTAAACTCCGACAGAAGAATGAGTAGTAAAGTCGTAACGGTTAGCTTTTTGCATTTCTTTTAAAGCTTGTCGTTGCAATTTTCCGTACATACCAGGCGTATGACCTTGACCAGAACCCTTACCTGCACCCATGAAAGTTAATTCCATAGTTTTTTGTCCGGTTCGCATTTTTGCGCCAACTGCAGGAACGTTCGGAACAGGACCAAGACCAATACTAAAACCAACATCGCCAATACCTACACCTACATCGTTAGTCTTTTGACTTGCAGAACCAGATTTACCAGAACTATATTCTCTATCCATCGGCATATAATAGCCAGTACCAAACTCTACCATGTAAGAGAACTAATATAATGTAATATATAAATGTTTTCAGGTTAGTGTTTTATATCTTTTTGTAAACATTTCTGCGATGACCAACATAAAGTATTAAAATTTGAATCTTTTTATCTGAAATTTCCGCAATAACACGATAATCACCAACTCTTAACTTAAACTCTGATCTTCCTTCAAGCTTTTCAAAAAATGGTGAGGGTTTTCTTTTGTTGATTGTAATTTCTTAAAAATTCTTTCTTTAACAAGTTTAGGAAATTTTTCTAACAATTCAATTGCTTTTTCATCAAAAATTAATTTGTACATCATAATCCAAGTCTTTTTTTAGCTTGTTCTTCAGTAAGAAAATTGCCTTTCTGAATTCTCTCTCTAGCTTTCTCAATAGCCAAAATAGTTTCTTGACTTAGTTCAGGCTTCTTTTTACAATTTTTAGCAATGTAAATCATTTTTTTGATAACTTCATCATAACTTTCGTTACCATATTCTCTAAATTGATCTAAACCAAGTTTGGTATCTTCATGAATTTTTATTGTTGTAGCAGTCATGTTTACTATGGTATACCAAGGTATATTTAAACTTTTCTATGAAAATTTATGTTAGAAATGTTTTCAGCTTTGATAGTTTGAACTTTGATCATTCTTGTAAACGTCCCTTAATTTTGAACCAATCTGCCGAGTAATACTTGCAGCCATAGCCACATCTTCAGTCAATGAATAATTTCCAGCTTCAATAGCTTCAATTTTTTGTTCCACAGCAGAAGATAAATATTCTACACGACGTTCTTCTTCAGCAGAAACATACCCTTTATCTTCAGCAGCTTGATTAATTTGGGTCATTTCGTTATAAATGTCGCCCATTGGTTTTTGACTAAGCTGTTGAGTATAATCAGACTGCATCAATTCTGGTGGTAAATCAACTTTTTCTTGTGCTAACTCTTCAAGAAGTTGTTCCTCTTTAATTTTTTCTTCAATAACTTCTTCAATATCTTCTTGCTTTTTTGTTCCCCGGTGCGCTTCTACTACTAATTTTTCATCAGCAGTTAAATCTTTAAGATCTTGAACAGCAACTTGCGGAAGAGGAACTTTATCTTGCCACTTTTTCCTTTCAGTTAATTCATCCTGACTTTCTTTAATTTCCTTTTTAGCTTCTGCTATCTCTTTCTTTTTTTTCTCTTCAAGTTTTTTTAATTTCTTGATTCGCTCTTCAGGAGGAAGATTTTTCAAATCATCTTTCATAATCAATTGGTAAAGTAAACTAATATATAAAAATTGCTTTCTATTTCCTCTACAATCAAAAAGTATAAATATGGCCTCTTTTTACTAAATTAATAATGGGAATAAAGGTTAAGTGTAAAAATTGTAACAAAGAGGCTGATTCTGACAGTTTTAAACTACATTATAAGTATAAACTGGTAGTTTGCCCTGACTGTTTCTCTGGCAGAAATGAAGAAAGGCAAAAAAAAGAAGCAGAAAAAGTTAAAGTTATTAAACCTAAAGGCTGGGACGTTGAAGACGAATATTTGGAAAAATATAACAAATTTAAAGAAAAAGAAAAAGCAAAATTTTCTAAAGATGCAAGTACCAATCAAATGAGGTGCACTTGCGGTGATTGTAAATTTACTTTCAATTATGATCCGTTCAGAAAAAGACCAAGTTCTTGCCCATACTGTAACGCGGACGTTCCCAGAATGGACACGTTCAAAATGTTATAATATTTCTCAATGTAAGAAATTGCTTGTTGTCCCTAAAATGTCCAAATTTTTATCAGGCACGTACTTCTTAGAAAATTTTGTCTGCTGATATATTTTTTGGTAAAGTTGAGAAACTTCAAAAAACTCATCATCTTTAACTTTACTTTTTAACAAGTCTAATAAACGGTTTTGTTCATCTAACAATTTTTTGGTAGTAGTATGTTTACTATTTTCTGTCAGTCCAGCATGAAGTCTAGCTAAGAAAGAATAATAACCTTCAATTTCACGAGAATTTACTAAAATATCGTTAAAAACTCTGCCGACCATGGTAGCGTAAGATGAATACATCTCTTCAGCAGTATATTTGTTGATAGATACACCTGCCAAGATTGACCCTTTATCAATCCCGGTTTCGTTAGCGTCATGAATTAAAGAATGCAAATTAAAATTGTCATACTTTATATTTTCATTAAATTGTGGAACAATTAACCTTCCTGAATCTTGTAATGGATGAGAATATTCGTGCAAAACTAAGAAAGGTAAAGATTTGATTAAAGCTTCTTGATCTTCTTCAACTTCAATGTTTAAGTGCGGTAAGAACTCGCTCGGTAACATTGTTAAAATTGGTTCCAAAACTTGCTGTCTAAGTTCAAGTTTCAATTCTAACTTTTGTTCAAGTTTTTGTCTAAGTTCTAATCTCAGTTCCATAGTCGTCCTCCAATTCTTGTGTTTGATAATATATTGAAGCATAGTTACCTTTCTTTTCTACAAAGTTAACTTTATCAGGTAAACTGATTTTAAATTTGTTTGATACCAAACCTCTTAAATTGTTAATAAGTTCTAAAGCTTCACTGTACTCAGTAACTTTTGGATCGTTAATCCCCATAACTTCTTTAATTTCTTCAATTAAACAATCATCATCAGCGTCAACTGCATAACCTAGAGCAATTTCTGCTGTTTCCAAATTTAAATCACACTCTTTAACATCTACCCAATACTGTTCAGCAATAATTTGTAAAACTTCGTGGTTATTATTACTTAAAGCCGCAAGATGTATTTCTGGAAGATCTTCTAAGTTTGTAATATCAACAGATTCAAGTAAATGTTCAAAATAATTGTAATTATGGTTGTTTTGACACAATTCTAAAATTGTCCTAGAAAGGTTAAGGGAATGGGAATGATAATAACTATCAATAATTTTGTGAGCTCTATCTTCAAGACCATTTTCTACAGCGTACATTAATGAGGGGTACGCATCCATTGTACGAGAATAAAAGTCACGCTCAGTCCATCGTTCCATGATTTCATCTTCACAATCAGGAAAAAGTTCTAAAGCAGTTTCATGATAATTTTGCTTACAAAGTTCATCAGCGGTCAACCAACCAAACTCGTTCAGTTCATCAAGAAGGTCATAATTTTTTAAATCAACCAACATTTCATGTTCAAGCAAGAAATCAATAGTTTTTTCTAACAAATTTTCAAGTTTAGAAATGTTTGTCTCTTGATTATCTAACAACTTAATAATTATATCTTCAACTTGATGAGAATATTGAAACAAATTATTAATCTTGTAACCAAGAAGATCTTCCTCTAAGAATGAAATTTCGTTGTTATCTTTCTGGCAATCAATAGTTTTATTTTTAACTTCTCTTACTAAATCTAAGATTGTTAAATTTAGCTCACTTGCTGCTTCTTTTAGTGAAAATCGACCCATATTATCACTCTCAAGTAGTATTTTATAAACTTTTCTGTTGTGATTAGATAAGAAAATATATAAAAGGTTAAAGAAACATTAATGGATATGATTCCTGATAAGCAGATTAAAAAGAAGTTTAAACTTGAAGCAAGTAAAAACCCTGAAAAATATTATCCAACTAAAGCTTTAAAGAAGTTAGGTTTTTCTCGCGGAAAATGTAACAAGTGTAAAACTAACTTCTGGTCAGTTGCTGAACGGGAAGTTTGTGGTGACGCTTCTTGTACTGGCAGTTTTACTTTCATTGGAAACACTCCGGCAACTAAAAAGTTAAATTATTTGGACGTCTGGAAAGAATTTACTAAAATTCATAAAAAGTTAGGTTATACACCTATTGATAGATATCCAGTAGTTGCTCGTTGGAGAGACGATGTTGAATTTGTCCAGGCAGGAATTTACGATTTTCAACCTTACGTTGTTTCCGGTGAGGTTGACCCGCCAGCTAACCCGGTAGTAGAACCACAGTTCTGTTTAAGATTTAACGATATTGATAATGTAGGAATTACCGGTAGCCATTACGTTGGTTTTATCATGTTAGGCGAACATTCCTTTCAACCTCCTACAAAATTTTCTCCCGACCAATATGTTCAAGATCATTTAACCTGGCTTAATGAGGGGATGGGGTTAAGTAATGAACACATTACTATCCACGAAGATGCTTGGGCAGGTGGCGGAAATTTCGGCCCGTGCATAGAATTTTTTTCCTGCGGATTAGAAATATCTAACCAGGTTTATATCCAATTTGAACAAACTGAAACTGGTCATCAAGAATTAAATTTAAAAGTTTTGGACATGGGTCAAGGGTATGAACGGATACCTTGGTTCACGCAAGGAACAGCAACAAGTTATGAAACTACTTTCCCTACAGTAATTGAAAAGTTAAGGAAAATTACTAAAGTTAAATATGACCAGAAATTAATGCAAAAGTTTTTACCTTATGCTCCACTTCTTAACGTTGACGAAACTGATAATGTTGAAAAAGTTTGGCAAGATATTGCCAAGAAGATTGAAATTGATTTGGAAGATTTAAAAGAAGGAGTTTTACCTTTACGTGCTTTATATTCAATTGCTGACCATTCTCGAGCTTTATTATTAGCTTTAAATGACGGTGCTTTGCCAAGCAATACTGGTGGTGGATACAATTTGCGAGTTATATTACGTCGTGCTCTCGGATTCATTGACCAGTATAATTGGAAAATTGATTTAGGTGAAGTATGTCAATGGCACGCAGAATTTTTAAAACCTTTATTTCCTGAATTAACTGAAAATTTGAAAGATGTTAAACGAGTGTTAGAAGTAGAGAAGATTAAATATGAATCTTCTAAACAGAAAGCTCAAGAGATTGTTAGTAAAGTTGCTAAGGGTAAAATTAATGAAAAAACATTGTTAGAATTGTACGATTCGCACGGCATTTCGCCTGAATTGATTAAGGAACAAGTTGATGTAGTAATACCGAGCGACTTTTACATTAAAGTTGCAGAATTGCATCAGGAGAAAGAAACTGTAAAGAAAAAAGTTAAGAAAGAAATTGTTAAAATTAAAAATGTCCCGGAAACTAAACAGTTATTTTATGATGATTGGAAACAGACTAAATTTAAAGCAAAAATATTATTAGTTGACGGTAAAAACGTTGTTTTGGACAAAACTTATTTTTATGCAACTTCTGGCGGGCAAGATCATGATTTAGGTACTTTGGATGGAATTAATGTTGTTAATGTGGTTAAGCAGGGTAATTATACTGTCCATGTATTGGAAAAGGGATTAAAAGTTAAAGTTGGTTCTTCAGTTTCTGGGGAAGTTGACTTTTCTCGAAGGGAACAATTAACTCAACATCATACTTCTGCCCATATTATTAACGCTGCTGCTCGAAGAGTTTTAGGTAACCATGTTAACCAAGCAGGGGCAAGGAAAACTTTAGAGAAAGGTACACTTGATATAACCCATTATAGTTCTCTCTCTGAAGAAGAGATTAAAAAGATTGAAACTGAAGCTAACAAAATTGTTGCTTCTAAGATTGAAATTAGAAGTAAGTTTATTGAAAGGACTGAAGCTGAACAACTTTTCGGAATGAGCATTTATCAGGGCGGTGCAGTTCCAGGTAAAGAATTACGAATAGTAGAAATTCCTGAAGTAGATATAGAAGCTTGTGGCGGGACACATTTGAAAAATACTGCTGAAGCTGACGAAATAAAAATTGTTAGTTCGTCAAAGATTTCTGATGCTGTTGTTCGAATAACTTACGTTGCTGGCCAGGCAGTTAAAAAGATTGAAAATGTTGAATCAGGGTTATTAGAAGAAACAGCTAAGATATTAAAAGTTTCGTTGGAAGAAGTTCCGGGCATGGCCCAGGCCTTGTTTACGTTATGGAAAAAAGCTCGCAAGGCGGTTAAGAAAGGTGGAACGATAGATTTAACCTTTCCTACTGTTGAGAAGATGGATTTATCTCCTGAAGAGTTGTTGAAAGAAACTGCTCGCATATTTTCTACCCAAATTGAACATGTTCCTAAGACTGCGTTACGGTTCTTAAAAGAGTTGGAAGAGTTTAAGAAGAAGTTAGGAAAATGATTAAACTGGACACTTTTGAAATTGGATCTTAGAATAATTCAAAAGAATTTGAAAAACAGTTAAGTTAGTTTCATTTATGATGGCGTTTTTTATATTTTTTTTCTTTTTGTTTAACTTTAATAATAAAAAAAACTACAACACCCAAAGCTACAATTAACAGTAGCCAATCTTTCCAATAATAAACATTCATCTTTTTAATAAAAGAGAAGAATAATAAAAAAAGTAATAAAAGCCCCAGGACAATTCCTTTAGTTTCATAAAGGAGGTATTTATTATCTGCCATTAGTATTGCAGAAGTTGTTAAAAATATATAAATCTTTGTTAATAATTAATCAACCAATTCAATCCCGCTATAAATTCTTGCCCAGAAATTCGCCCTAGTTCGAGAAGGATATTTCATCCAATTATCGCCGTTCCAATCATGTTGCGGTTGTTCATACATGTCAGCAATCAAGTTACCAATATGTTTCGGGTGCCAATCGTTTTCTAATAAGTTGTTAATGAACCTTACTAATGCCCGAGGATTTTTTGATCTTGGATTTGGATGTTCCAAAACACTTCTTGTTTTATCATCAAGTCTTTGGTCATTAATTGCGCGATGGAACGCTTCTTGTCTATTTAAATCAGGTTGATGATCAAAATCTTGATGAAACTTG
>CAZQLW010000020.1:0-18475 GCA_964594395.1 uncultured Methanosarcinales archaeon
AATGATATTTTCATCGCACTCAGATTGAGCACTCAACACTCAAATGCCTTGAGTCCATCCCGTCTAGTCTCCAATTAAGGATTTGACCACTCCGGCACACCCACATTGATTTGTTTAATAATTTAGACTTTTTATAAAACTTTCTTCCAAACTTTTATAAATGAAAATTCTTTACTAACAAATATGAAAAAGAGGTTAGCTTTAATCCTACTATTTATAGTGCTTTTGCCATTAGCTTCAGCGGAGTTAGAAATTGAATTTACTTCTTTAGATCAGGAAGATTTTACTGGCTATTTATTAAATTTAAAGTTTGGTGATGCGGTTTACAAAGAAGCGATGGACGATGCGATTGTAAAAGTTCCTACAAACCAAATGGGTTATTTTACTGCTACTTTAGATTCAGCAGATACTCCGGCAATAGATTATTCCGGAACAGTAATCATTGATCAAGAAAAAACAGAATTTTTGGTATATCCTACTGGATATTTAAAAGGGAAAGTAATGGATTTAGCAGGCAATCTTATTCCTAATGCTGAATTAAATTTTAATTGTTATTCAGAATTTTCATCTAATTATCCTCCAAAAGCCGATTATGTTGGTTTTTTTACAGTGAAAAATATGCCTACAGGTAGTTGTTCAGTAATTGCTTCTAAAAATAATGTGGTTGGAAATGTTGAATTTGAGGTTAAAAAAGGAGAAGTGGTTTCAATAGAAGTTATTTTGGGTGAATCTTTGGCTAAAAAGAGTAATTTAGTTGTTTGGGTTATTGCTATTTTAATCTTAATCACGTTTATTTTATTGATTGTTTGGTTTAATTTGAAGAAAAAGAGTAAAAAACCTAAAAAAGAACATTCTGAAGTTAAAACTGAAGAAAAACATTCTAAACAAACTCAAGCTTTAATGAAAACGTTCTCTGAAAAGGAGCAAAAAGTGGTCGATTTCTTGCTTAAACACAATAATTTGACGTCTCAAGCTAAAATTAGGCATAATACCAAAATTCCACGAACGAGTTTAACTCGGGTTTTAAAAAGTCTAGAGAAGAAAAAAATAGCTGAAATTGAGAAAGAGGGCAAAATGGTCTCTGTTAAGCTAACTAAGTTCTTTTTAGGTAAAGAATAATCTTTGGAGTTTAATTAACTCTTTCTTATTAATTTGGGCAAATTATTGGTGTTATTTATGAAGTGGTGTCCGCCCAATCTTTAAGTAAATGTTTGACTTTTGGGTAAGTATGGAAACAAAAAACCTATCAAACGTATGGAGGTACGTGAAAATGAATTGGAAAAATATTGTTTTAATGGCGGTATTGTTATTGTTCGTAAGTTCAATATCGGCTATGGCAGAAGTTGAGGGAAAAGATCTTGGAGTGGTGTCCTATAGTGTAATGCCTAAACCGGCAGTGTTAAGTGAACCGGTTGAGGTAAGTTTAGAAATTGAAAACATGGGTAATGAAAATATTCATGAAGAGTTTGTAATTGAATTTCAAGTTTGTAAACCTACTGGAGTTAGTTGTCATATTCCTGAAGGTGCAGAAGTGCAAGGTTTAGCTTCTGGAGAAAAGAAATCTTTCTTGAAGAAATTTAATGTTGAAGAATTTGATGTTGTTAATGGTGAATCCTTAATTAGATTTGTTGTTGATGGCGATGGTCATATTGATGAAGTTGACGAAACAAACAACATTTATAGTATGTTAATTGATGTGCTTGAAGAAGCACCAGTTGTAGAAGTTTCTGGAGGACCAGTAAAATTTTCAGTTGCTGTAAATGATTATCCAGATCATCAGGATTATGATTTGTCAAAAAATTTAAAATTTGCTTACGTAAACATGTATACTGTTGAATTAGAAGATGACGCATTTAAAGTTGTTGATTACGAAACTAAATATACTGGAAGTTCTGCTGCTGCAACTTTTACTGTTGAAGTAGGAGAAATGGTTTACTTTGAAGGTTTTAAAACTGAAGAAGGTGCAGAAGAAGGCGCAGTAAACAAAAAAGCTTTACTTTGGTCATTACCACCTTTCAAGAATTTTGGAACAGAGGGAGATAACATTTTGTATCAAACTCATTGGACAGAAACTGATCAGTTTTTAAAGCATGATAAAGATTACGCAGGTTCAAGTTCTTTAAGTGTTCCTTACAAAGATTTAGGAAATGAAATTATTGAACCAGTTGTTCCTGTTGAAATACTTAAACTTAAAGCAAAAAGTGTTGTTAAAGAAGTTAAATTAGATTGGAACGACATTTCTGGTTTAGGGGATACTTTTGACAAGTACAATGTTCAGTTTCAGAAAGGTAAATTTTTAGATAATCCAGCACAATCTTATGTTACTCATAGTTATTATAACTTGGTTAACTTAGAGGCAGGAGATTACTGGACCTTTAAAGTTTGTCCTACAAAAAATAAAGAAGTAGTTGGAGATTGTAGTAATACTGTAACTGTAATGGTTCATGATACAACTGAAATTGTTGAAGAAGTAGAAGACATCAAAGATGAAACTGCTAAGTATTCAATTTGGACTTATGACAATGGTGAATCTGTTAGGTCAACTGTTGCAAAGTATCGGGTTGATCCAAATAACCATTTTAAAAGTAAATTGGTAGAAACTCAACCGGCAAAATTAACTAAAGACTATAAAGGTAACAAGTTTTACCAAGCAAAGTTTGACGTTAAAAAAGATGAAGTTGTAGCTTTTGTTTCTTTCAAAGCAGGATTAATACCGCCAAAAATTATTGATAACATTAAAACTTATCCAGGTTATCATAACGTTTTAGTTAACAACGGTTTAAAAAATAGTTTCGGGACTCAAGCTTTGTGTAAGTATGCTCAGAAAGCATGTAATGGAATTACTGGAGAAGGCCAACAAATACTTTTCTCAGTTGATGCAGAAAATGTTGATTTTGTTCCGTTAGTTAAAGTTCCGACACCAATAGTGATTCCTGAAAATAGTAGGCCTGATTTTGATAAGACTATTCCTGAATACCAACCTGTTGAATGTCCAAGTGGTTGTTCCTACGAGAGTAAGTGTGTTCCAGTAGGAACAAAGATTAAAGAAAATGGAGATTCATTATTTTGTGATTGGAATGGTGAAATGAAAGATCAGTTACCAGTTGGAAAAATTTGTCAAAACGATTATGAGTGTGGAAGTAATAGTTGTATGAGTGGTAAATGTCTTGACTTAGAGAAAAAGTTAGACGAACAACAAAATCTTTTGAACAGAATTTTACACTGGTTAGAAAACTTTTTTAACTAACTTTTTTCTTTTTTTTTCTTTTTTTTAAACAAATAAAAATAGAACTAGCCCATTCCACGAAGTTGGTCTTCAATTTCTTTTAATTGCGATTCTAATTCGTCTAGTCCAGAAGTGGGAACACTACTTGCCGGGGTTGCTGTAGGTGCAACCGGTTGTTCTTGAGGAACTTCTGCCGGTGCTGCTGGTTGTTCTTGTGGAAGACTTTCCTGGTTTTCAACTTCTGGATTTGGTTGTTGTTCAGGTGCTGCAACTTTAACTTTTTTATTAAAGTCGATAGGTTTTAAATGGCCCCTTGGTAAATATTGTCTTAACTGATTAATCAAAGAATTTATTTCTTTACTATCTGTTTTAAGTTTGTTAAATATTTCTACTTTTGCCTTTTGAACTTTTTTGAAATTTTCGTACCCTTGCATATAAATTATAATCTCTCTTAACGATTCAAGAACGTCTTTCCTTAAATTTTCAGGATCTCCAATTTGAACCATATATTCTGGCTCTTTAGTTTTAACTACTTTCTTCTTCCTTGTTACTACTTTCTTTTTTACTACGATTTTCCTTTTTACCTTTTTTAGTTTGGCCATTTTTTAGAATTGTTCAGGTTCATTTAAAGAGTGGTCAATAAAGTCAACTTTTTTCTCAATTTCAGCAAGTGCATTTTGCCACATTTCTAATTGATGGTCTTCTTCGTTTTTTAAATCGTTGATTTTTGTAATTGTTTCCTTAGTTTCATCAAGTTTTTTACGAATTGTTCTAATTAAGTTAAGAACACTATCGTATTCTTCTACTTTGACAAAGACGGGCATTTTTTCCATTTTATTCACCTTTGAAAATTATTTTATCGATTTGTAGTAAGCGGTCATGCATACTTTTAGTTGATTTTTTCATTTTACTAATATCTTTTTCTTCATTATATTCAGAAATTTCTAATTTTTTATTAATGTCGTTAAATTCGAACGCGTTCTTTTTTAATTCACTAAGTTCTGCAAGAATATTTCGATAAGTGTTTACTTTAACATTAACTTGCTTCCTAATTTTTTGTTCAGGAATTTCTTTTTCTGGTTGAGAAGAAAAAGTTGGCATTTCTACATCTTGTTCTGTTTGGATTGGCACGGGTTCTTCTGGTTGTCCTAAACCCACTGCTGCTTTAACTTGATCAGGTAAAATAACTTTCTCTCTAGAAGATTTTTGAGGTAACTGTAAACTATTTTTATCAACCCCTTTTCCTTCAGGAAAAGGAACTTTTGGTACAATTTTCTTTTTACCGAATAACCAACCCATTTTATTCTCTTTAAAGTGAAGGTTGTTTAAAAACTTTGTTTAGTATTCTATAATAGTGAATATAAATCTTTTTATGTAGGTTTATCTTTTTAAGTTAAAATGATTAATAACTTTAAGTTTATCTCGGTTTTATTTTTTTTCTTCTTATTTACTTGTTTTTCTTTAGCAGAAATAGAAATTAACGAAATTATGTATTCTTCTTCTGAAGGAAATGAATGGGTAGAAATTTATAATTCCGGTAGTTCAGCAGTTAATCTTAGTAATTGGTTTTTGGAAGATTCTAAAAGTGTTGATTCGATTGAATGTTGTCCATTTTCAGAAAATTGCGGTTTAACATTATTGCCTGAAGAGTATGCAATCATTGTTGATCAAGATACGACTTTGATTGAAACTTTAAATTCAGAGATTATCACTTTTTGTGTAGATGATAATTCTTTAGGTAACGGGTTAAGTGATAAAGAAGATTCAATCAATATTTATAATAATAGTGAGGGTACTTCTTTTAGTTACGAAAAAAGTTTTGGCGCTTATAAAAATAATAAATCTTTAGAAAGAAGGAAAGATGGCAGTTGGGGTGAAAGTGTAATTGAGTTCGGTACTCCTGGAGAAATAAATAGTATTTTTGATTTTTCTAAAGAATATTCTGTTTTGGAAATTAGTGAAATTATGCCTGATCCGTTTAATGAAGATAATCTTGTTTTACCTCAGGGTGAATGGGTAGAATTGTATAATGGTGGGGATAAAAGTATTAACCTTAACGGTTTAATAATTAAAGATCAAGATGATGATAATGAATTAACTATTGCTGAAAATAAAGTTTTGGGTGCAAACACTATTATTGCTTCTGAATCTTATTTAGTTATTTATCGTAATGGTGATACGGATTTTTCTTTAAACAATAATGGCTTTGATAAAGTAAGATTATTTTATGGTGAAAATTTAATTACTGAAGTTAGTTATTCTGATAGTACGGAAGGAATGTCGTGGGCAAAAATCGGTAACGAATGGCGTTTAACAGAACCTACCCCTAATGAGAAAAATGTTTATGTAGAAAATTGTGACTGGGAAATTAACTTAAATTTGAACAATTCGATTTTTAAAGATGGATCTTGGGATTTTGAAATTCTTACAGAAAGAATTCTGGGAACTGCAGAAGAAATTACTGTTAAAGGTAAGATTGAAAATCTTAATGGAAAAATTTTGAAAGAGTATTCTCCTTGGACCAATCAAGAAATTGTTACTAGTAAAACTAAAACTTATTCTCCTAATTTACCAGAGGGCGAGTATCAAATTAGTTTTTGGATTGAGACTTTAAAATGTAACGATAATGATTTGAACAATAATCAAGTTACAAAATTAATCGCTATTAATCCTCAATATCAAGAAAATCAATCTACTTTAGAGATTGAAAAAATTTATCTTGGTAATGATCAGAAAGCTGAATGGGGTGATCAATTTACAGCAAAAATCAATGTGTATAAAGGTGAGGAAACTAAACAATCAGTTCAAGTATGGGTAGAAAAAGAAGGTGAAAAAGTTAGTAAAACTAGTAAATTAAATGTTTATGATCAATATAAAAATTATCCATTAACTGTACCTTTACAACTTCTTCCAAATTGTCATCAAAAAATTTCTGACGGGCAAGCATTTTTAGTAGTAGAAGCTTTTGGGTTAAGAACTGAACAAGGATTTTTAATTAAAGGTGTGGATAAAGATGTTTGTAAAGATTATTTAGCTTATGTTAAAGATTTGAAGAAAGAAGAAAATAAACAAACTAAACTTGATAATTATCAAATTATTAATTTACCAAGTACTATTTTTTCAGGTAAAATATTGAATTTTAAAGTACAAATAATTAATGAGAAAGATGAACATAATTATAAAGTTTGGAGTTACATTTATCGGGGAAACAAATGTTATTCTTGTTTAAATTCTACTTTTGCAAGGGAATCCAATTTGAATGCATTTTCTCTTAAAAATAATGAGAAAAAAGAAATTAATTTTTTGTTAAAAGTTGATTCCAATCTTAAAGAAGGCGAATATAAGTTGAAAGTTAAAATGGTTAAAGATGGACAAAAAACCAGTAATGACTTAACTGAAACACTTTATGTTTTAGAAAATTTCTTTTCTGAAATTAGTGAAGAAACATTAAAAACTAAAAATTCTAAAAATGTTCAACAACTTGCTGAGATTGAACAGGAAGAAGAGCCAGTATTATTTTCTACAAAAAAAGAATTAATGCTTGACCAAATTTCTGGAATGGTAGTTTATGAATCAAGTTCAGAGAAAGCTAAAAAAGTTGTTCCTTATTTGTTAATTATAGTTTTAGGTTTGATTAGTTGCATTTTAGTGTTTAAAAAGATTTAAGTGTTTCTTGCACAGAAAAGCTTAAAAACTCGTTCTTTTTATTTTTAGATATGGAAAAAAATATAATTTTTAGGGCAGTAATCGAAGTTTTAGGGAAACCTAAGGAGCATGTTGATAAATCTCTGAAAGGATTCATTAACCAACTGAAAGAAAATGAAGAATATAGTGTTATTAGTGAAGACTATGCCGAAATTAAGAAACAGGAAGAACAAGAATTGTGGATGGGTTTTGCTGAGCTTGAAATTAAAACTGCAAAAATTGAACAGTTAACCGCATTTTGTTTTAATTATATGCCTTCTTTGATTGAAATTATTGAACCTAAAGAATTATCTATCTCGGAACGAGATTTTTCTAGTTTTATTAACGATTTACAATCAAAGTTACATACTGTTGATATGGTTGCTAAACAAATAAAGATGGAAAATGATCATCTTAAAAAAAATATGGCGGCGTTAATGCAAAATTATTTAATGGTGCTTTTAGCTAAAGAAGCAATGACTGCTGAACAAATAAGTAAATTAACCGGAGTTAAACAGGATAAATTAGAAGATTATTTGGACATTTTAATTGACAAAGAAAAAGTTGATTTAAAAGAAGGTCGTTATCATTTAAAAAAATAGGTGTTTATTAAAAATGGATCAAAATGAAAAAAAGGTGGAAGCTGTTTTGTTTGCAGTGGGTAAAGAAATCACTGCAGAAAGGATTGCTAGTTTATGTTCATTAGATATTAAAGAAGTTAAAAAAACGGTAGAGAAACTAACCAAGTATCATCAGGGGCAAGATAATTCTTTAAAAATAGAAAAAAAAGAAAATGGTTGGAAATTGACTGTTAATGATGAATTTCTTCCTTTAGTTAGTAGTATCGTTTCAAGTACGGAATTGGAAACTCCTTTAATGGAAACATTAGCTGTAGTGGCATGGAAATATCCGATTGTACAATCAGAAATCATTAAATTACGTGGTTCTGGTGCGTATGAACATATGAAATTACTTACTGAGCAAGGTTTTATTGCTAAAGAACGGTTTGGAAGGACTTACAAAGTTAAACTTACCCAGAAATTTTTTAATTATTTTGATTTGCCTAGTGAAGAAGCTAAAAAAGCTTTCTTAAATCAAGTTCCAAACGAAGTGCTTCAAGAAGCAGAAAATGTAGAAAAAGAAGCTGATGAAGTTGAAAGGTTAATTGAAATTGATCAAAGGGAAAAGAAAGCTAAAAATGAGATTGATAAAGCAATGAAAGAAGTCCATAAATAAAAATTAATTAGCTTATTTTTTCACTAAAAAAACATAACATTTATAAAGCACTAAATTCTCTAATATAATGAGATTTATCGTCGTAAAAAAGAGATATCCTAATCTTATTTTTTAATTAAAATGGAACCAGAAAACCAGCCCCAAAACCCGGTAGAAAATGAGTCAAATGAGGCTCAGAAAGATGATAGTATTGTCCCTCGAATAATTGAAGATGAAATGAGGGAAGCTTATGTAAATTATGCAATGAGCGTTATTGTCGGGAGAGCTTTACCAGATGTTCGTGACGGTTTAAAACCGGTACATCGGAGAATCCTTTATTCTATGTTTGAGATGGGTTTATTTCATAATAAATCTTTTAAAAAATGTGCTCGTATTGTGGGGGACGTTTTAGGTAAATATCATCCTCACGGTGATAGTTCTGTTTATGATGCTTTAGTAAGGATGGCACAAGATTTTTCTCTCCGTTATCCTTTAATTAGGGGTCAAGGTAACTTTGGTAGTCTTGATGGTGATAAAGCTGCTGCTTACAGATATACAGAAGCTAAACTGAAAAAATTATCTAATGAGATGTTACGGGACATTGAAAAAAATACTGTTAATTTTAAACCAAATTTTGATGATAGTTTGAAAGAACCAATAGTCCTTCCTAACAAAATTCCTAACTTGCTCGTTAACGGTTCAACTGGAATTGCAGTAGGAATGGCAACTAATATTCCACCTCATAATTTGGTTGAAATTTCTAACGCGATTATTGAAGTGATTAATAATCCTGAAGTTACTACTGAAGAACTGATGAACATTGTCCCCGGACCAGATTTTCCGACCGGTGGCGAAGTTTCTTGTGGTAACGCATTATGGTACGCTTACGCTAAAGGTAAAGGTAAAGTTATTATTAAAGCAGTAGCAGAAATTAAAGATGATAAAATTATAATTACTGAAATTCCTTACATGGTTAACAAAGCGGAGTTGATAATTCAAATTGCAGATTTAGTAAAAAATAAAAAAATTTTAGGAATTAGAAACATTAATGATGAATCTGATCGGGAAGGAATCAGGGTAGTAATTGATTTGAAAAAAGATGTTGACAGTAATGTTATCTTGAACCAACTTTACAAATATAGTCGTTTAAAAGTTAGTTTTGGAATTAATTTGTTAGCTTTAGTAGATAACCAACCGAAAAGGTTAGGGTTAAAAGAAATTTTTGAGTACCATATTAAACATCGGCAAGATATAATTACAAGAAGGACAAAGTACGATTTGGAACAAGCAGAGAAAAGGATTCATATTTTAAACGGATTATTAACTGCAATTGATAATCTTGATACAGTTATTCCAGGAATAAGGAAAAGTCAAAATGTTGAAGAAGCTAAAAATTTCTTAATAAACAACTATTCTTTAACAGAAATTCAAGCAAAAGCAATTTTAGAGATGAAATTACAAAAGTTAGCTTCACTTGAACAAGAAAAAATTAGGAACGAACATCAAGAATTGCAAGAAAAGATAAAATATTATCAAGAAATCTTAGAATCTCCACAGAAAATTTTAGATTTAATCAAAGAAGAGTTGGAAGAAATAAAAATTAATTATGGTGATGAAAGGAGATCAAAAATTATCCACGGTGAAGATGAAGATGTTGATTTGGAAGAATTGATTGAAGAAGATACTGTTGTTGTCACGATAACTAATTCTGGTTACGTTAAAAGAATACCTCTTGACACTTACAAAATTCAAAAACGTGGTGGTAAAGGTGTTCGTGCTACAGGAATGAAAGATGAAGATTTTGTTGAACAGTTTTACGTAACGTCGACTCATGCTTATTTATTATTTTTTACTGACCAAGGTCAAGTTTATTGGATAAAAGTTTATAATATCCCTGAAGGTAGTAGGCAAGCAAAAGGGAGACATATTGCTAATCTTTTAGAATTAAAAACTGGTGAAAATATTAACGCAGTTATCCCTGTTCGAGATTTTAAAGATGGTTATTTGTTCATGGCAACCAAAAAAGGAATTGTAAAAAAAACTGAACTGGTATATTTTTCAAAACCAAGGAAGGGTGGTATTAGAGCAATTAATTTAGATGAAGAAGATTCTTTAGTTGGCGTAAAATATACTGACGGTACTCGTGAAATGATTTTAGCCACTAAACATGGACTGGCAAACCGGTTCAAAGAAGGCGATGTTCGAGCAATGGGGAGAACTGCTCGAGGAGTTAAAGGAATAACTTTACGTCAAGATGACCATGTTATTGGAATGTTATCTGCAGAAACTGGAAGAAAAATTTTAACTTTAACTGAAAAAGGTTACGGGAAAAGGACCCCTGTTTCTGATTATCGACTTTGTAGGCGTGGTGGTAAAGGCGTAACTAATATCAAAATTACAGATAAGAATGGTGCAGTTAAAACTGTAATGTTAGTTGATGGTGATGACGGATTAATGGTAATTTCTAAGAACGGGATTGCGATTAGAATAAAATCTTCAGACATATCTATCATTGGCCGTGCTACGCAAGGAGTTAGGGTCATAAGACTTGGTGGTGATGATCAATTAGCGGGAGCAGCAAAAATAATTTTAGATGAAGAAGATAATGGGGAAGATGAAGTTGAAGAATCTTTCTTAGATGAAGAATGAAATTGTTCGTTTTAGTAAATGATGGTTTAGAACAAACTGCTGGTACTGAAATTAAAGAATTGACTGGTTCAAACCCTGTTTTTAATAATAACGTTTTAGAATTTGAAATTGATAAAACAGAAAAAGTTTTATCTTTTGTTAACCGTGTTCAATCGGCAAGGAGAGTATTGGTTTCTTTGGGAAAATATAACGATTTAGATAGTTTGGATTTTAGTGGTTTTAATTTTAGTGATCATTTATCTTCAGAGATGTCATTCAAAGTTGAAATTGAAAATGTTAAAGGTAACGATAAAAGATTATCTATTGCTAAACAGGTTGCTGGTAAGATTTATAGTAATATTGATTTCAAACCAAAACTTGAAATGAAAAATCCAGACATTTTGGTTGTAGTTTATTTTAACGGTAAAGAATATTTTATTGGTTTTGATAAAAATGTTGAAGAATTAAATTCTAGAAAGTATCGGGTTTTTGCTCATCCTGGATCATTTAAAGGAGATTTAGCTTACTATTTTGTTCGTAAAAGCGGTTTTGTTACCGGGAAGAAATTGTTGGTAGGATTTTGTAAAGATGGAACAATGGCCATTGAAGCAGCATTGTTTTCTAAACAGAAAGTGTTTGCTTTTGACCCCTCACGTCAGAATGTTACTGCTGCTAAAAAAAATTCTCAACTTGCAAGTGTGAAAGATTTAGTTGATATTCAAAAGTATGCTTTAGATGAATTAGATGTTAAGTTTTCTGAGAACGAGTTTGACTGTTTAATATTTCAAGTAACCACTAAAGACGAAAATCAGTTGAATGAATTATATTATCAAGCAAATTATGTTTTAAAGAAAAAGGGAACTTTATTGTTGATTGCTAGACCTAATTGGCAAGTTTCAGTCTCTGATAAGTTTAAATTGGTCTCTGAAGAAGAGATTAAAAAAGGTGAAAGTATCCATAATGTTTGGTTATTAGAGAAGAAATAAACCAATCATTTATATATTAAAAATATTTCTTAAACTAAAAGATGTGTGCTTTTCAAGAATTAATTGAAAGGGTAAAAGATTTTTATAGATTTAGCTGGCAGGAATTATCTGGATTAATTGTTGCCATTATCGTTACAGGATTTATTTTCTCGTTCCGTGATTGGGGCGTGGAACAGTTTGATTTAATTATCGGTTTGAAAAATTTTATCTTTGTAACATTTATCGCTGCAATTTCTTTCATTTTTAGATTATTAGCACAAAAAATTTATGGTTTAAGTGAGGGGCATAAACCAGAATTTAAAGTTTGGTGGACAGGTTTATTAGTATCTTTAGTTATCGCTTTTTTTTCATTCGGTAAATTACCTTTAATTTTTGCAGGAACCATGGTCAGTTCGTTCATGGTCAGGCAGAGATTAGGCGAGTTTAGGTACGGATTTTCTTACCGTATTAACGGAATGATTGCCATGTTTGGAATTTTAGGTAACTTAATTTTGGCAATACTTTTTGCTATTGGCGTTTATGCTTATCCAGAAAGTTTCTTTTTTAGTAAAGGATTATGGTTAAATTTGATCATGGCTTTTTGTGCAGTTTTACCGTTACCACAACTTGATGGACTAAACATATTTTTTGGTTCACGATTTTTGTACGGGGTAGCAATATTTGCAATAGCTTTAATGGCAGTGTTATTATTAACAAAAACAATGTTCGGTTTGATTTCGGCAATAATTATTGGTGCAATTATAGCAATAATATATGTGTTAATGGGTTTAGAAAAATGAATGTTAAATGGGAAGAACAGTGGGGAGAAAATTTTTCTTTAGTTTTTTTAGTGTTAGGTTTTATGGTTTCTGTACTTTTAAGAAGCTCAATATTAAGTTACTTTTCAATTTTTTTGGCAGGATTATTAGCAGGAAGAATGTTTTATATTAAACATGTTAAAGAACCAATTTTACCATTTTTTTTAATGATTATTGGTTTTTTGTTAGGTTACCTTCTTGGCGCAATTTGGGTCAGTCGGATGTTAGCATTACTTATTTTTGCGGTTGCTTTCGGTAGTTCTTATTATTTACATTTGAAAAAAATTTTCGTAATATTTAAAAGTGAGAGGTTTATCAAGTAACTATGGATAACTATAAAGCGAAAAGTGCAATCTTGAGCAGAAAACCAGGAGAGGACCGTGACGGTCTTTGGACTGCGTTCATTGGTTTATTCGATGAGAACAATCCACACTTGAAAGCGAAAGCGCCATTTGAAGTTTTAGAAATTGCAGAAATTGAAAAAGTTCGTATCCACGAATTAAGAAACATCTCCTACTATTTAATGGGTAATGATATTGTTATTAATAATTTAGTAGATTTAAACATTGAAGTTAAAGAACACATTATAACCCTTTCTGGTAATCAAGAATTACCTAAATAAAATCATTTTTTTAACATTTTCATGATAATATCAAGCTTTTTGTTAATTTCTGCAAGGTCACTATTGGAATTGTCGCTTCTTTGACCTGGATTTTTCCTAAAACAATCATCACAATAAACTGGCTTGTTAGAAGTCGGCTTGAACGGAACTTCACACATTTTTTTACATGAATCGCAAGAAACAGTTGTTTTTTCTGATCGATCAGAACTTCTACCACCAAATCTGCCAGAATCTCTTCTAGGTCCTCTTGAATTGTTTCTTCTTGGACGGCCAGAATCTTCCCAGCTATCATCGTTCCTGCCACGGTTTCTTCCACCGGACTTTTTGTTACGTCTAAAATCTGCCATCTTTATCAAATTCAAGAGCGTGTTTATAAATTTATGGTTGAAGAATTTTTAATTAAATGTTACTTCATCACTAACTAGTTGTAATTTTGCAAAGCTTTATAAAGGGTATGTTCAATTTTAACGTTATCATGGAAGAATTCAAAAAATTAGGTCTTTCTGAAAATGTTATTAATGTCCTGAAGAAGAAAGGGTACGTAACACCAACAGAAATTCAACGGAGAGCAATACCAATCTTATTAGCAGGTAAACTGGATATTATTGCCCAATCACAAACTGGTACAGGTAAAACTGCTGGTTTTGCTTTACCAATAATTGAAACGATTAAAGAAAATTCTAAAAATGTTCAAGCAATCATTTTAACCCCTACCAGGGAACTTGCAATTCAAGTTTCAAAAGAAATTGAATCTTTATCAGGGAAGAAAAAATTGCGAGTATTAGCAGTATACGGCGGTACTTCAGTTAGAGATCAAATGAAACAATTACGGAAAGGTATTGACATTGTTGTTGGAACACCGGGAAGAGTTATTGACCAAATTAAAAGGAAAAGTTTGAACCTTTCTAAAGTTACTTTTACTGTTTTAGATGAAGCTGACGAAATGCTTAACATGGGTTTTTTGGAAGAGATTGAAAAAATTTTAGAAAAAACTAATCCGGATAAAAGAATGTTAATGTTTTCTGCAACTATGCCGAAAGCCATTCACCGGATTGCAAAAAGGTACATGAAAGAACACACTGTCCTTGAAGTTGAAAATAAAAATCTTACCATTGATACTACAGAACAAGTTTATTATGAAGTTATGTCACGAGATAAGTTTGAAGCGTTACGAAGAGTGATCGATATTAGTGAAGATTTTTACGGAATTATATTTTGCAGAACCAAAGTTGAAGTTGATAGCATTTCAAGACAATTGATTGATAAAAATTATGCTGCTGCTGCTATTCATGGCGACATTTCTCAAGCACAAAGGGAAAAAATATTAAATTTGTTTAGAACAAGTAAAGTTAACATTTTGGTGGCTACTGATGTTGCTGCTCGAGGAATAGACGTAAACGATTTAACTCACGTTGTAAATTATTCATTGCCACAAAGTCCTGAATCTTATGTACACAGAATTGGAAGGACTGGTCGGGCAGGTAAGAAAGGTCTTGCCGTAACTTTAGTTATTCCTTCCGAAAAAGGTAAATTAAGGTTTATTGAAAAAATTGTTAAACGTGAACTGAAAAAGAAAAAGTTACCCAGTGTTGATGAACTTATCAAGTTTAAAAAGGACCATATTAAACAAATAATTGAACAAGCTGGAAATTCTAAATCGTATGAAGGAATAGCTAAAGAAATTCTTGCCAATAATACTCCTATTTCGGCATTATCTTCATTACTGGAATACACATTTAAATCTGTCCTGAACCCTAACAATTACAGATTAATTCAGGAAGTAAAATCAAGTCATCGGACATCTAGGAAAAGTAGAAAAGAGTCTTTTGGAAGAAATTATCGAAAAAGGAAACCTAGTCCTGAAGGTAAAAAGTTTCGTCATCACGATCATGGTAAATCTGGTTCCGGGAAGAAGAAAAAACGTGGATTTAAACCGTTTAGAAGGAAATAAATGGCAAGAATAACTGTTAAAGGGCATGAATTTAATGAACTAATTATTAGAGATTCTTACGATCGAAGAGCAGTCCTGTTCAAAAATAATATTATTGAAATTTTAAGGAAAATTGGTGTTGATGATGATGATGTTGAAGTATCGTTACAAAGAGTTGCACGGTTAAAAGGGCATGCAACTGCATCTTGGTATTTTGAAGGTAATTACATGCATTTTAGTTACAAGTTACTTAACAAATTTATTGAAAATTTGTACGTTGTTTCAAAAGTAATTGAACTGGAAGTGAAATTGTTATTGAACGAAGAAATTACTGTAGATGAGTTTGTGCGCCATTTTTCTGAAGAGCAAGATGTGGAAAAAGAACAACAAAAAGCGCGTGAAATTCTTGGTGTTGATAAAGATTGTTTAGACATGGAACTGATTAACAAGAATTTTAAAGAACTTGCTAAAAAGAATCATCCTGACGCTGGCGGCGATCCAGAAATTTTTAAAAAAATTAACCTTGCCCATAAAACTTTGAAACGAGAACTGAGTTAGGTTCTTATTCAAATTCTTATTGTCATTTGTTTTAGGTATAAGTGAAATCTATACATTCAATTGATAGGGAATAATCTTTATATAGTTTAAGATTCTTTTTAGTTTGATGGATGAGATCGAATTGAGGAAATTGTACAACAAATATGTTGAAAAGAGAAATTTTTATCGAGTTGTTTCTAATGAATATTTGCCTGATATTAGAAAGAAAGGATTAACTCCTGAAGATAATCCTTATCAAAATTTTAAAGGAGAATTAAGAAAATTCTTTTTGATTATTGAACATTTAAATAGGAAAGGACATACGATCCATATAAAATGGGCTTTTGAAACTCCTCCTGGTACTAGGGTTACCAGAATTTGTAGAAAAGATTTAAGAAAAAATTATATTGACCTAAATCCTGATAGAAAACATAATTCTTATTATTTAAGAATGAAGGGTGGTTCATTAATTTCTAATGTTAAAGATTTGGCAAAACAGTTATTAAAAAATAAACATTTATTGAGTGAGAAGAATTTAGAACAGATTGATAAAGTTTTGAAGTTATGTAAGAAAAAATCAAAATATAAAATGTCTATACTTTACGTTCCTAGAAGTTCTAAATATTTTGAGAAAGCACATTTTCAACATTTCTCTGGAGGAAAGTATTGGCCGTCTCCATTTGGAAGATATGAACATTTTAAAAAAGTTATTTTAAGAGAAGGGTTAAAGAAATATAAACCTTATTTAGATGGTAAAAAATTGTTTTACATCCGAATCTTAAAAAGAGTTCCTGCTAATGAGATTAAAATTAAAAATGGATGAAAAATATTTAAAAAGATTTTGGAAGAAGTACATTGATCGGAATTTGTATCGAGTTGTTTCTAATGAATATTTGAACGAGATTAAAAAGAACGGGATTAATCCTGGGAAAGATCCGTACGAGAAAATTATTCCAGATATTAAAAAATTGTTTAAACTAATTTTGAAGTTAGAAAAGAAAGGGTTTATTCATCAACAAGATTGGGGTTTTAAAGTAGTTACAGCTAAATATATTGTTAAAATAAGTACTATAGACATCGATAATCCTTATGTTGATTTTACTCCTCGTTACAAAGAAACTTATTTTTATCGTAAACATCGTGGCGGGGCTTTAGTAAAAACAGTGAAAGAAATTACTACTGATATTTTGAAAAGAAAACCGTTACTCTCTAAAATTGAGTTGGCCCTGGTAAATAAGTTACATCAATGGGCAATGGTTAAATCTTCTTATAAGAACAAAGTGTTATTCTTTAAAGGGTCATCCAAACATTTTGAAACTGCCCACTTTCAAATGATTCATTCTGGTAAAAAGTATATAGAAAGTCCATTCGGTCGGTTTGAACATTTTAAAAAAGTTATTTTAAGAGAAGGGTTAGCTGTTTATGAACCATATTTGAAAGGGGAAAAATTATTTTATTTAAGAGCTGTAGACAGAATTCCTGGTACTGAGATATTTAAGATTGTTTAGTTATCTTGCTTAGTTTCTAATATATCTTAGAAAATTGAGCTTAACGATGTTATGTGTCCCCCACTTTATGTAGGGGTGCGTAGCGTTAGCGGAGTAAGTTTTTCTCGTGCGGGAAAGCTTATGAAAAAACAAGAGAACCGTTCAATTTATAGTAAGATTATCCGCGAAAAAGCAACGACTTTTTCGGGATCCCAAAATGATTTTCATTCATTTTGAGGATGTTTTTAATGAAAAATGACGGAAAGGCTTATATAGCCATCGTATATACTATGACAATATGGCAACTGAAATGATAACTGTTAAGATGGATAATGTATTTTTGGGAGAAGTAGACAAAGTCGTAAAGAAAGAAGGCTACCAAAATAGAACTGAGTTTATTAGGAATGCTCTTAGAGAAAAAGTAGAAGAGATTAAATTAAAGAAAGCAATGATGGAATTAGCTCACTTGAAAGGTAGTGTTAAGAAAAAAACGACTGAAGAAGATTATGAAAAGATAAGAGCTAAAGCATTTGATGAAATCTCTAAAAAACTGAGATGATTTCTTCTGGTTTGGAATGTTTAGTGATGTCTTCTAACTCCCTGAAATGTTTATCTCTAGTAATCATGATGTAATTGTTATTTCTAGCAACAATCGCATGAAGTACGTCTCCAGGGGGTAGATTTCTTTCTTCGGCGATCTTTTTGGCTTCATCACGTTGTTCCCTAGTGACAAAGACTTTTTCCATTATTTTCTGGAAAGGGAGCATCATTCCATTAATCTCTTCCATAGAATACTTTGATTCAAGCTCTCTGACTAAAAGATCAGAAACAACCATTTTGTGTTTCTTAGCTTTAATCATAGCAAAGAGTTTAAGAGCATAAGTTCCTAATGGTTCGTCGTTGTAGCCTTTTCTGTCTTCCACAAGATCTATCCAGATTGACGTATCAACGTAGTATCTTCCTGTCATTTTCATAATTTCTATAACATAAGATGCTAATAAAATTATCGGTTCTTTGTTAGTCTGTTTATGTTTAAAGACAATATTTCATTAACTTTATATACTGATTATGGTTTTTATTTTTATATGGACCCAACGGCACTTTACGAACATGTTGTAAGTTATATGGCTCGAAAACAAGCTTTGAAAAATGCAACTATTGAAGCAGTTAATTTTGGAGACACTATTTATTATTCTGGTGATGTTGTTGTTGAATTTCGTGGCGGACAACTTCAAGCTTTTGAGAACTCATTAACTGCTGGTTTGGAAGGGGTTGTTTGTGATCGTAGTGGTCCAACAGAATTATCAATAAAACGCTTTACTCATAATTCTGAGGGTGAACAAGTTACTAAAGAATCAATAAG
>CAZQLW010000021.1:0-18222 GCA_964594395.1 uncultured Methanosarcinales archaeon
TGGGAGCGAAGTGAGGGATGCGCAACTAACGTTGCTTACCCCCACGCGAAACCAGTGGAAGAATTGCTGAAAGTCTTCGCGGCCCCAGTTTTTTCAACAATATTGATTTCTAACGTAAATATTAGCTTTTCTTGAATCTTTTTCAAACTGTTTCAAGTTTTTGAGATAATTGGGAACATCATCATTAGTAAATTCTATTTCTACTTCAAAAACTTCTTGCCCGTCTTCTAAAGATAGCCGAGTCATAATTTCTACCAAACTTTCTTTTTCATTTTCTGTTATCATTAATTTTGAATGATTACTCTAAACTATTAAAGTTTTTCGTCCGGTTCTATCATAAATATTTATAAACTTTAAAATTTTAGTTATTAAGTATGAAAAATGAGGTTAAGAAGGAAATTCTGTTCGATTTACAGCGTGCTATTGAAATTTTAGGTAAAAAAGAGTTGAAAGATAAAGAAGAATTAAGAATTTTAAGTAATCATGCAGTTGAAGACGTAGCTTTACATAAGGATTTAGATCTTATTTCAGTAACAGTTTTAATTTATTCAATTTACAAAGTACTTGATTGTATTTCTCCAGAAGATTATGATAATTTAGTTTCAAACTTACAAGATGCACACAAACACCTTTCTGCTCTTAATTTTGGCCGGTATAATAAAGCAATTAAACATTTGTTTAAAATTGTGCACGGATGTAACGCTAAAGTTAAATTACATTTTCAGGATGTGATGCATGCAGCAAAAATTAAGAAAGGAGCAATATTGTTAGGTAAAGGTCTTTCAATAGGGCAAGCTGCAGGATTAATGGGTTTATCAAATTGGGATTTACAACAATATGCTGGAAAGACAGTAACTTTTGATGATGGACAAGAAAAAGTGCCAGCAAAAAGAAGGTTAATGAACGCTTTTAATATTTTTAATATAAAATGACAAAGGTATTATTTTTCGACGTTTGTCCACAGGACAAACTCAAAAAAATGGAGATAAAAATATGGTGAAATCCCTTTTTTTCGACGCAGGGCCGATTATTACCCTAGTTCTATCAAGGCTAGTTTGGATCTTGCCAAAACTTAAAGAGCATTATGGTGGGAAATTTTATATTACTCCAGCAGTTAAAACTGAGTTAGTTAACCGCCCGTTAGGAATTAAACGGTTTGAATTTGAAGCTTTACAGGTAATGAAACTAATTCGGGACGGAGTTTTAGAAGTTTATAATGATGTTCCAAAAACGGGGGTTACTGAACTTGATAAGTTAGCTAACACTTCGTTCAAGATTAAAAATAAAAATATGGACATTATTCAAACGGGTGAATTAGAAATAGTTGCTTCTGCATTAAAAACTGGTGCGGATGCTGTAGTAATGGACGAACGAACGTTAAGGTTATTCATTGAAAATAATAAAGAAATGAAAAAATTGTTAAAAATTCGTTTCAAGAAAGAGGTTCAAGTAGACATTATCAAAATTAATAATTTTAGTAATCAGTTTAAAAATTTAAAAATTGTTCGTTCAATAGAACTTGTTGCTGTAGCGTATAAGTTAGGATTATTAGATCGTTATGTGCCTCCGCAAAAAAACGGACATGATTTATTGGTTGATTCAGTTCTTTGGGCTTCAAAGTTTAATGGTTGTGCTGTAACTGTTCATGAGATTGAAGAAATAAAGCAGTTATTGTTAAAGTAAATTTCCATTTTAATTTTTTAGGATAACATTTTTAAATATCCTGGATTTTCTCGGAGATTAAAAAACAGAATGTTTTTAAATAAGTCCTTCTTTTTGGTAAGAAGATGGTTAAGAAATGTATGATTTGTAATGAGGGGGCTGTTTACAAGATTAAAGATAGTTCTGATTTTTATTGCCAAGAATGTGCAGAAGAAAACTTTGCCGATTTAACATTGTTAATTAAAGTTGAGGAAGAAGCACAAAGACTAAAATCTGTAATTAAAGAAAAGATGGATGACATTTTGGATTCAGAGGAAGAACTTGACAAAATGATCACCATGACTGAAAAGTCAAATAATGATGTCTCTAATGGAGAAGAGGATAAAAAAGACAATCAAGAAGAAAAGAATTTAGAAGAAAATTCAGAAAACAATAAAGATGCATCAAACGATAAAGATCGGAAAGATTAAGACTTCTAAGAAAGAATTAGTTGACATTACCAAATCTTGGCTAGCGTTAAGTTTAGCTTTTGCTTTAGCATTTTCAGGAACAAGTTTAATTAACGGCACTATTACTAACATTTTTTCTATTGATTTTGCAGTAATGTTTTTAATTTCACTATTTACTGCTGGAATCGGTTTTTTATTTCATGAACTTGCTCACAAATTTTCTGCTCAACATTATGGATGTATTGCAGAGTTTCGCGCTTTTGACCAGATGTTATATCTGGCAGTAGGACTTGCTGCAGTTGTAGGATTCATTTTTGCTGCTCCTGGTGCAGTAATGATTTCGGGCAACATTACGAGAAAAGAAAATGGAATCATTAGTTTAGCTGGACCACTAACAAATTTTGTGTTTGGTTTATTTTTTTTAGGGTTAACTTTTGTATACCCACAATTAAGTTTTGCTTTTATGATTGGATTTCAGATAAATTTTTGGCTAGGATTATTTAACCTAATTCCTTTCGGTAACTTTGATGGTAAAAAAATATTAAATTGGGACCGTTATGTTTGGATGGGGATGGTACTTTTTGGTGTAATTGCACTTGACTTTTTTGGGTTAAGAAAATTATTGTTTGGATTTTAGTTGTTTCTTTTATTTCTTGATTCAAAAGTTTTATTAACTTGATTACTTTTTAATAATTATGATTAAAGTTGTTTGTTTTGATTGTTGGGATACTTTATTTTTTAATCAGAGTAAAATTTCTCCCGTGAAAAGTTTTATCCAGAAAGTTCAAGGAAAACAAGATTTTTATACTGCAT
The DNA here is from genome assembly GCA_964594395.1 of uncultured Methanosarcinales archaeon. Classification (GTDB taxonomy): domain Archaea; phylum Nanobdellota; class Nanobdellia; order Woesearchaeales; family GW2011-AR9; genus CAZQLW01. Next base: position 2,925 of record CAZQLW010000021.1, read on the forward strand.
TAAAAGTTGTAGAAAAAAACTTAATGACTAAAGAGAACGCTAGTTTAGAAATTGCTACTCGGAACATTCTTAAAGAGATGAAAATCATCCCAAACAAGAAATTGTTAACTGAATTGAAATTTTTACTTGAAGAAGCTTGTTTACTGGGATTACCTTTCCCGGAAACAATGGCTGTATTAAAAGAATTGAAAAAGAAGTATAAACTTTGCATGATTACAAACACGTTTAAACAAAGTCATCAATCAATGGCTAAGAATTACCATTTTGATAATATTTTTGATTTGGTACTTGTCTCATACAAAATTGGGGCAGTGAAACCAAATCCTTTTATGTACAAAGTTGCTTTAAAAAAGTTTAAAGTAAAACCTAACGAGATGGTTATGGTTGGTGATACTTTAGAAGATGATGCTTTAGCACCGGAAAAGTTAGGTGTTCACGGTATTGTCATTGATCGTAAAAAGAAATATGTTGGTTATGAAAAAAGGATTACTTCTTTGAAACAGTTGGAAAAGATGTTGGAAGTATTGTAATTTTTTAATTAGTTATAAATAATGGGAAATTATAAAAAGTAGACTGCCTAATTTATTTTTATGTTATATTTTAATGAAGGGATGGGGATACTGAAAAAAGTGATTCCAGATTTTTATGAAGCAATTACTGTTAGAGATTTTCTTAAAAATAAAAATATAATAGAAACACCCTCAAGATGGGAATTATTAAACCCAATAAATTTTTGTGTCGCTGATTTAAGAGGTGGACCATCAAAATGGGATGTTCTTGCTTATGTTACTTTTCATAATGTTGATTTAGGCTTTGAAGGGAGAGGGAAATACAAAATTTCAGATCTGACTGGAGAATTTATTGCTGGTTCACCAATTAGTGCTGGAAGAATAAAATTTGGAACTTGTGCTGATCCTAAAAAGTTAACGGAAGGCAGATATGTTAAAATGGGGGTTTTATATTCTCCAAGAAATGATTGGGCCTATTTAGAATATGCTAAAAAATTAGGGCCAGCACAAAAAGATGTTGGGAGGGAATTTCTTGATGACATTGTTAATGCAACAACTTAAGAAAATTAAAATTTCTTCACAACAACCTTTAAATAATCATTCTAATTATACTGAATTATGCATTTTAAAAAGCTAGCAGAAATCTACGAAGAACTAGAAAATACTGCTTCTGGTAATAAAATTAGAGAGATTCTGGCAGATTTTTTCAAAGAAGTTTCAAAAGATGATATTAGAATTATTTCTTATTTAACATTAGGACAAATTGCTTCTGATTATCAATCTGTTGTACTTAATCTGGCAGAGAAGATGGTCCTAAAATCAATTTCTATTGCTGGCGGTGCGGAATCCAGCAGAGTTAAAAAAATCTTGAAGGAAACTGGTGATGCAGGGTTAGTAGCAGAGAAAATTATGAAAACAAAACCAATGACTCTTGTGCCTGTTGGCAAATTAACTTTGGATGAAGCTTTCCAAGGGTTGCATAAGATTGCTGAAACTTCTGGAGCAAAAAGTCAGGATTTGAAAATTAATACTTTAGCTGCAATGTTACAAAAATGTAATGGTAAAAGTGCAAAATATTTAGTAAGGGTTGCTTTGGGTACACTAAGAATGGGTGTGGCAGAGATGGCTGTACTGGATGCGTTAGCAATGGCTTTTACTAATGACAAAAAGAACAAGAAAATTTTAGAAAGTGCTTATAACATCTGTCCGGACGTGGGAATTATTGCAGAAACTTTAGCTAAGAAAGGTTTAAAGGCAATTGAAAAGATTGATGTACATGTTGGTACTCCTATTAGGATGATGTTGGGGCAAAGAGTAAAATCTTTAGAAGAAGCGCAGGAAAAGATTCCTGGCAAAGTTACTGTTGAAGCGAAATATGATGGGGAAAGAATTCAAGCACATAAAGATAAAGATGGAAAAATACATTTATTTTCAAGAAGACTTGATAATATTACAGACCAATTTCCCGATTTAGTTAAATATTTATTAAAAGCAATTCCCGAAAAAGAGTTTATTGTGGAGGGTGAAGTTCTGGCTGTTGACCATGATGGTAAACCGCAACCATTTCAAGTTTTAATGCAAAGAAGAAGGAAACATGATGTAGAAGAGTATGTCAAAAAAATTCCAATAAATTTCAAAGTTTTTGAATTATTATATTTGAATGGAAAACCTTACCTTAACGAACCTTATTATAAAAGAAGTGAACAGTTGGAAAAGATTTTGCACAAGAATAAGGAAGTAAAGACTACTGAAAGAATAATTACGGATAATGTTAATGAGGTTGATAAGTTTTTCAAAAAGATGTTGAAGTCTGGTTACGAGGGAATATTCATCAAGTCTCGAGCAGAAGATTCTGTTTATCAGGCCGGTGTAAGGGGCTGGAACTGGATCAAATGGAAAAAGGAATATGTCCAAGAAATGATTGACACTTTCGATTTAGTTGTTGTTGGTGCTTTTTATGGTCGGGGTAAAAGAAGTGGAGTTTATGGCGCTTTATTATGTGCGGTGTATAATGATCAAGAAGATCGATTTGAAACTTTATGTAAGTTAGGTACTGGATTAACAGATGAAGTTTTAGCAGAGTTACCAAAAAAACTTAAAAAGCATGAACTTAAGAAACAACCTAATAGATTAATTGTTAAAAAGGAAATGGAAGCTGATGTTTGGTTCTCTCCTGCTGTTGTTGTCGAAGTTTTTGGAGCAGAGATAACTAAAAGTCCGTTCCATACTTGCGCTTCCGGGTTAGCTTTAAGATTTCCTCGATTTTTAAAGTTTAGAGATGATAAGAAAGCAGAACAGGCTACAACTAGTAAAGAAATTGAAGATATTCTTTAAACAATGAAAATTATAAATTATTCTAATAATAATGCTGACCATAATTATCACCTTCTTGCTAGTAATCATGAAACTGAAATTAAAAAAAAGTTGATTGAAAATTATTCTGTTAAAAATGAGGAAGAATATTATCAAAAAGTTGTTACTGTTATTGCTAGACAATTACCTTTCATTTTAGAAAATCTTAATGGGAATCTTAATGGTAAAATGATTTTAGATTTAGGTTGTGGTGCTCAAAATTGTCGTGATAATGATTACGGTAATTATGACCCTTGGTTATGTCGGATGTTACATTTGTTAGACGTAAAAGTTATTGGGATAGATGTTGACGATTCTTTAAAAGAAGAAGATTTTGTTAACCATGTTACTGATTTGTTTTCTTCTAATTCTTTAGCGATGATTGAAAGTAATTCTGTTGATTTGGTACATGCTTCTTCATTATTTGATTCTGTAGCGGTGGTTGAAAAGAATGGTTTTTCTGCTATCGATAAATTTAAAGAAAAATTAATGCCTGAGATTGAACGGGTTTTGAAAGCCGAGGGAACATTTCTCTATTGTTAAGAAGCTTTACAACTTAGTTTGTAAAGTTTACAAGGGCCACAACCGTTAGTTTGACAATAAGTTCCCTTTTTACCACCCATAATTGCATAATAACGTGTTTCTGCTTTATCTTTTAACCATGCAGGTGGGTCAGTGGCCATAACCCTATCGTATTCCAATTGTGCTAGTTGAGGATTTTTTCTTGCTTTCTCTGGTGGAAGTTCTGAGTAAGTTGTAGGGAGTTCATTTAGTGATGTGCCACCACCACTTGGAGGATTAAATGAGTATGAATACAATCCGGTTTCATCAGAAATTATTTTTTCATATTTTTCTTTAAATCTTTGTAATTTTTGCCTTACTTCAGGACTATTCGATTCCTTTTTTGATTGTAATAAAAGAAAAGAATGTAAGCGATGGATAGACTGGCTATTCTTAATTTTTCCATCTATGGAAAGATCTGGATTTTCGGGGTCATTAAAGTTATCGCGAATGTCTTTTGTTATGCCCATCTCTAAACGTAATTGCTGAGTTTCTTCAACAAAATCTTTGAATTTTTGAGAGGTCAGTAATTTTTGTGAAATGTCTAATCCCAAATTTAAGTCTATTGAGTCTAATGTCCCTAAATCTTTCCTTAATTTATCTTCGAATCTTTCATTATATTCTTGCTCATATGGAGTTAAATCTATAAAATTGGGATCAACATAATTATCCAGATATTCTTTAAGTGCTTCTGGATTATTTTTTAATTTTTCATATTCTTTTGCTTGACTTTCTGAAGACGAGGTGTCAAGAGTAATACCTTTCTCTTCTTTTAACCATTTGTGAAAATCTTCTATATTTAAATCTGAGAATTTAGTTAATTCTTCAGAGTAGAGTAGATTATCCCTGGCTTCTATCACATAATCTATAACATGTATAAATTCATGATCAATAATATCTAATGGGGATGTTGTTTCTCTTATTGGGTTTTTCAAATATTGATCAGCATTAACATCTCTCTCAGAAATAAAGATTATTCCTGGACCAGCTGAGGTTGATCCTAATTTTTCTATAAATTCAATATTTGTATACTTTTCAATTCCCGGCTTATCTTTTAACCATTGGTCTGTTAGTTGAGCCATATGGGCAGTGGTTTCTTCATAATAACCCTTGGCATTATCGTCAAATGTAAACTTGATATTAGGATACTTATGTCTCAAATCTTCAGCAGTTTTCATCATGTTAGTTTCAATGTTATCTGAAACCCAAAGATCCATATTGTTACTAAAAACTTTTTTATCATCAACGAAATGAATAAATCTATTGGATGAACTTGTCCGTAATTTTTGTTCAACGCCATCATTTTCAGAAACAAATTCAAAAGCAATACTATTACGCATATCTATCGGGCCAGTTTTACCTTCAAACGGTTTAGGGGGAGTGACTTTAATCTTGCCGTCTTCATACCTAATTGTCATCCGACCATTTTCCATATAAATCTCTCCTTTCTCGTCAAGAGGTTGAATTAGCGGCGTTTTACCTTCATCTGCACGGGAAATAACTTCCATCCCTGCACCATCAGAAACTTTTATACTCATTTCATCTCGGTCATCGGCAATTAAAGTTGGTGGGTCGGTTGAATAATCACGTTTGACCATATTAAACAGTTTATTTCCTGGCTGAAGTTTAAGATTAACTTCACCATCTGGGTCAGTGTTAATCATGACGTTATTAGGAGATAAAAAAACATAATTTCCTTCTTGTGGAATGAGAGTTTCATCAAAATAAATTTCAACAAAATTTTCTCCAGCCGGGATTAAATAGTCGCCAACTAAAGCTTCTTTTCCTTCTTTAACAAAGGCTTGTCCCTGATCAAAACTTAAATCTTGTATAGTAACACTTTGACCATCATTTGTTAAAAATTAACTGGTGCAGTAACAGTAAATGTGTCCGTCTCAGAAACCCAACCCTCTTCAATTTCTTGCGGGTTAATAACATTAATAACTCCATCTTCGTCAACTTCAATTTCCCAATCTTCTTTATCAGGAGTAAACTCAAAATTACCATTATCAGATATTAGGATTCCATTTTCAATTTTTAAATTTATAGCTTTAGCATCAATGTTTCCTAAAGTTACTCCTGTGTCAAGAAAAATTGCATCTTTCATATTTTGTTGATCAACGTCTGTTAACAAATTATCTATTTTTTCAACATTATGTTTTATCTGTTCAACGTTCATTAACATCCTTTGGTTTGTGTTAAGTTTGTCGTACATTAATTCTGTTGCTGGAACCTCAGAAATTCGATGTGGTGGAATTTGTGACCAATCAACTTGACTCCAATCAGTAATTTGTGAATAATCTCCGGTGGCATAATTAAAAGAATTTGGATTGTTAGGGTCAAAAATAGCGGTGTTTTGGGGTATCTCTTGAGCAATACTAAATACGCTTAAAAAAAGTACAACTATTAAAAATATTTTAATCTGTTTCGTCATACTGCACTGCAAACCTCAACTTATAATTTTCGCGGTTAACAAAATAATCATTATCCACCATTTCAAAAAAGTAAGTGTTATTGTCTAGAGGTAAGACTTGGATTGCTAAATTATTTTTTAATGCTAAAGATGAGAAACAAGTTACACAAATTTCTCCAGCTTCTTGACCGGAAACAATCTCTTTAGCTACACTGAAATCTTCAACTAAACTTTTTGCTGGAATCTCTACTGAAAAATCAGCCAATTCTTTAGTTTCACTTCCTTTCTTAACTGATAATGGTAAATTTGTATTAATCATAATTTTTGTCATTGATAATTTAATCTTAGAGCTGGGTTTGCCAATAGTAACATTAAAACCTTGTTTAGCATAGGGTTCAAAATGGTCTAAACATAAATCTAACATTGTATCTAAATAATAACCAAGTTCATTAGCAATAATTTCGTTAGTAGGAAATAAATCTTCATTCGCGGTAGAGTAATAAGGTACATTTTCAAAAATGTCTTCAGTAGATTCATTGGGAAGATAAAAATATCCACCCGAACGACCATTTTCTAAGATGGCGTCGTTAGTTGTTTTGGTAATACAAGTTTCTACGTAAGATTTAATTCCGGCAACATTAAAATCTGTTTGCGTAATCTCTTCCTTGCTAGCGGTGATGCTCTCTTTAGCAGATTGATTCTTAAAAAAAATATTGATGAAGTAGCTACTAGAATAATAATTCCTACAATTATAATTATTGTTATCTGCCCCTTCTTTTGCATGCTTACTTAACATTCTATACATTATATTTAAATTTATCCACTATCTAAATATTAATTTCCAATAACTTTTTATAATTAGTTGATTTTTATTATTTGATGAAAAAATTATTATTTGGAACTGCAGGAATTCCTTTATCAACAATTAAACCGACAACTCTTACGGGGATTGAACATGTTCATAAACTAGGACTAGATTGTATGGAACTTGAATTTGTTCGATCTGTAAACATTTCTAAAGAAAAAGCTCCGTTAGTTAAAGAAGTTGCTAAGAAGCATAATGTGCAATTAACTTGTCACGGGCAATATTTTATTAATTTAAATTCGCAAGAACCTGAAAAAATTGTTGCTAGTAAACAAAGAATTTTGAAAGCAGCTAGGATAGCAAATTTATGTGGTGCTAAATCATTAACTTTCCATGCTGGTTTTTATATGAAAGAAGATCCAGAAAAAGTTTATCAGAAAATTAAAGAAGGAATTGTTGAGATTGTAGAAATTTTGAAGGAAGAAAAAAATCCGATTTGGATCAGACCAGAAACAACTGGCAAAGCTACTCAATGGGGTACTGTTGAAGAAATTGTTCGTTTATCTAAAGAGGTTGAGCAAGTTCTACCTTGCATAGATTTCTCACACATTTATGCCAGAAGTATTGGCAAGATTAATTCTCTTGAAGACTTTCGGGAGGTACTGAATCATGTTGAAAAAGAATTAGGAAAAAAAGTGTTAGATAATATGCACATTCATATTTCTGGCATACATCACGGTGACAAAGGAGAAAGACATCACTTAACATTAAAAGAATCTGATTTTAATTATCTTGCTGTTTTGAAAGCTTTGAAAGAGTTTGATTGTAAAGGGATTGTTATTTCTGAAAGTCCGATTATTGAAAAGGATGCTTTATTGTTGCAGAAAGAGTTTAAGAAATTATAAAAATAGTGAAAACTAATTCTTCAGTATCATAATATTTATATTTAATGAACGAAAATACATTTAAAAAATGAAATTAAAACAGATCATATTGTCATTATTGATCGGGACCACACTTAGTTGTGGAGAAACGAACAAAGAAAATAAGAAAATTGATTTAGTTGATAAGCCTATCATTAGTGAACCTTATCAAAATATAGAATTAAAAGATGCTTTCGATACTCAAGAATATTTACAGTTAGGATTCACAAAAAAAAATTATTCTGGAGAAGAATTTTTTGGGTACATCCTAAAAGTGCAAGGAAAAAACCCTCTCTATGCTTATTCTAATAATGTTTATCGTTGTGGTATAGAATCTGTATTAAGTAGGATTAAAGAAAAAGTGGGTACTATTCCTTCAACATTAATTATTGATAATGATTTTAACAATGATGGTTTTGATGACCTTTCTAAGGAAGAAATTGCAACCGTGATTGCTGATCTTAAACCTACAAAAGTTGCTTACATTAAATAGTATCAACCTATTTTTACAATCTTTTATTTAACAACATTTAAGAACTACTTCTTTAAAAAAATTAGTAATGTTAAAAGCTGAACTACACATCCATACCAATGCTGATCCTGAAGATAATAGTTTTGTTAAGTATAGTGCTTATGATTTAATAGACCGGGCAGAAAAACTTAACTTTAATGTTTTAGCAATAACTTGCCACAATTATGTTTATGAAAGTCAAGAAGCAATAGAATATGCAAAGAAGAAAGGAATCTTATTACTTTCTGGAGCAGAATTAACCATTGAAAGTAAACATGTTTTAGTTTACAATATTACTAATCAACAAGCAAGTCAAATTAAATCTTTATCTGATTTGGAGAAATTTAAAGATGGTCATCCAGAAATTTTTGTTATTGCCCCTCATCCATTTCACTATAAAAATATTTGTTTAATGGATAGGGTAATTCAACATTTAAGTTTGTTTGATGCTTGGGAATATTCATTTTTTTATTCAAAACATTGCAATCCTAACAAGAAAACTTTAAGATTGGCTAGGAAATATAAAAAACCCGTAGTTGGCGGTTCAGATGTTCACAAACTTAAAGATTTGGGTAGAACTTATACTTTAATCGATTCTTCATTAAATAAGGAAGAAGTGTTTAAAGCGATTAAATTCGGTAAAACTAAAATAATAACTCGGCCTTTAAAAAATTTTGAATTTTTAAAAATATTATCAAAAATTGTTATTACAATTTTTTTAAGGAAGATTAAGGTGATTCCTTCCCAAATAATCTAAAAATTTATATACTTAAAATGTTAACCATAATACATGGTAGTTAAAAAAGGGTTGATAAGTTTATTTCCAGAATTTAGTCCAATGAGGATAAAGTATAAAGATATCTTTGATATGAAAGCATTTTATGAAGCTTTACATGAATGGTTACTTGAACATGATTGGACCAATATTGAAGGAGACGCAATAAAAGATTCTTGGGAAACTTTTTATGGTGAACGTATTGGCCAGGGCGGTTTAAAAGAAATTTGGATCAGGTGGAGGCCTAAGAAAGTCGCGGTAGGTGCCGAGTTAACTTACTATTTAGATTTTAATTTTCATTGTGTAGCTTTAAGCAAAACTGAAGTTGTTAAAGAAGGTAGAAAATTTAAAACTAATAAGGGTGAGGTTGAATTAACTATCAAAGCTTTTATTGAAAAAAATTATGAAAAAAGTTTTGCAAGTCATTCGTTTTTAAAACAGATTTTGGAACTTTTTAATCGTAGAATTTATCGAAGAGTTCTTGAAGAACGGAAAAAGGAACTTTATCAAGAAACTTATGTTTTACAGAATTTTATCAAACAATGGTTCAAATTGAAAAGGTATCTTCCCTATGAAGAAACTAAATCTTTCTTTACCTCTGAAGCTTGGCCAAGTCATCTTAAGGAGAAGCAAGTTTAGACTCTTTTGGTATGTAAAGTTCAAACGTTGTTCCTTGATTTATCTTGCTTTCTACCACTTCAAAACCGTCCAATTTTCTACAGATTAAGTCAGTTAAAGCAAGTCCAACTCCAGTACTGCCCTTCTTGCTTATCCCTGGCTGATATATTTTTTCAATACATTTTTCAGGTATTCCATGACCAGTATCGGTTATAGATATTTTAATAAATTTTTGTTGAGGTAAACAAAAATATTCTTTTTTAGCTAATTCTGTGATCAAATAATTAGGTAAAAGTAATTCTTGAGCAGATAAAGTAATCTTGCCCCGTTTTTTTTCTAAGCTATCTACAGCGTTAGTTAAGTGGTTATATAATTGTAAGTAAATTAAATTTTTACCACGATTAATTTCTAAATTTTTATCTTCAGTGATTATTCTTTGTTCAAGTAAATCTGTTTTTTTATTGTTTCTAGTCGTCAATGACATATCACAAAATAATCTCGTTATATTGCTTCCTTCACCAACATTATTTGAAGCAAGGTTAATCGCGGCATTAGTAATATAATGACAATGTTTAGCATAAATATTTACTCTTTTTATTTTTGGTAAATCTTTTTCCTGGGTTAATACTTTTTTTCTTCTGATATCCATATAAAGCAAATCAGAATGTCCAATCAAAGCAGTAAAAACATTGTTAAGATCATGACGTAAATGGTCAATGATTAATTTTAATTCTTCTTTAGTAAGGTTTTCTTGTTGTTCTGGAATAAAAGTATATTTCACCATAATTAACTTAGAAAAAAAAAGATTATTTAAATGTATCCACTCCAAAATGGTCATTCGCTTAATTTCATCCCTCGAGTTGTACTTTCTTGCCAACTTTCAGAAGTAATCTCAATAAATTCTGCGTTAGTTTGCATTTCTTGGATGTTTCGAGCACCACAATAGCTAATCCCACTTTTCAATCCTTTAACCAGGCCTTTAATAACTTCGCTTACCGGCCCTTTATAGTTAACTAAATTGGAAACACCTTCTACATACACATCTAACCGTTTCTTGAACTGTTTTCGATGTTGCGATTCTTGTCTGTTATGATTACTTTCATAAGAAGCGCTACCATGATATTTCTTGTAACGTTTACCATCTTTAAGAATGATCATTCCTGGAGCTTCATCAGTGCCAGCAAAAAAACTGCCTGAATAAATTGTTGAAGCACCAGCAGCAATAGCTTTAGCAACATCTCCTGGATATTTCATGCCTCCGTCAGCTGTTACAGGAATGTTATATTGTTTAGCTATAGCAACAACGTCCATGATTGCGGTTAATTGTGGAATGCCTGCACCGGAAATTATTCTGGTACTACAAACTTTGGAAGGGCCAATACCTACTTTTAAACCGTCTGCACCAGCTTCAATTAAATCTCTAGCAGCTTCTGCAGTACCAATATTTCCTACCATGACATCAATTTGAAATTTAGATTTTAATTCTTTTAATTTTTCAATCACAAAATCTGAATGAGCATGGGCAACATCTAAAACTAAAACGTCAACACCAGCAGCAATTAAAGCCCTTGCTCTTTCTAAACTATCTCTAACTCCTAAAGCAGCAGCAACTCTTAATCTGCCTCTCCTGTCTCGACAAGCTTGGGACCATTTTTCTAATCTGCTGATATCTTTAGTAGTTACTAACCCTTTAACTTTGCCGTCAGACATTAAAGGTAACTTTTCAATTCGGTGTTCGTGAAGAATTTTTTTTGCTTCTTCTAAATCAATTCCATACTCTGCTGTGATCAATCTTTCTTTAGGGGTCATTACAAGAGAAATTGGTTTTTTCAAATCATTTTCAAACAAATAATCTCTTTTTGTGAAAATTCCTACCAACTGTTCTTCTTCTTTAACAATCAAACTGGTTACCCCTAAATCAACCATCATTTTAGCAGCATCTTCAATTGTTGCTCCTTTTTGGATAGAGATAGGATTTTCAATAATGTAACTGGTACTTCTTTTAACTTTTCTAACTTCCGTAGCTTGTTCTTCGATCGTGCCGAATTGATGAATCACTCCTATCCCGCCACGTCTAGCCATTGCTATCGCCATTTTATGTTCAGTAACAGTAACCATGTTAGAACTTACTAAAGGCACGTTTAATTCAATGTTTTTTGTGAACTTAGTTTTTACGTCTGCTTCGCTTCTAGAACTTAACGGAGTCTTTTTAGGTACCAGTAAAACGTTTGCAAAAGTTAACCCCTTTTTCATGTTAGAAAAAAGTTTTCTTATGGTTTATATAGATTTCTAGGTTGGAGGGGTTAAATAAAACAAAAACAATAAATACCACCTCCTTTCTCAACAATCTATGACTCTTTTCACAAGTAAATACGCTCCTGAGAATGAAACTCAAGTATTTGGACAACAGAAAGCAGTAGCAGAATTAAAAGATTTTATCGTAAACTATAAACAAAAAAGACAAAAAGCTGCTTTAATCTATGGTCCGATTGGTAATGGAAAAACTAGTTCTGTTTATGCTTTAGCTAAACAGTTAGATTATGATCTCTTGGAAATAAATTCATCTGATTTAAGAAATAAGGATAACATGAGTTCTTTTTTAGGAAGTGCTTTAGGACAGCAGTCTTTATTCTTTAAACCTAAGTTGATTCTTATTGATGAAATTGATAACATTTCTGGAGTGAAAGACAGAGGTTGTATTCAGGCTTTAACAAAAGCGGTTGATAAATCAAGCTTTCCTGTAATCTTAACTGCGAATGATCCATATGACTCAAAGTTCAAAGCGTTAAGAAAAGCTTGTCAAATGATTGAGTTTCATAAATTAGAATATAGGACAGTTGCTAACGTATTAACGGATGTATGCAAAAAAGAATCTATTGAATTTGAGGAAAAAGCAATCAATTCTCTTGCTAGGCAGGTTGACGGCGATTTACGGGGAGCTTTAATTGATTTACAAATTAGTTCTTTGAATAAGAGTTTTGTGTTTGCAGATACAATGCAATTATCTGATCGGAAAAGAACAGATACTATCATTAACGCTTTACGGATAATTTTCAAATCTTCTTCTGTAGAGAATGCTTTACCTGCATTAGATGATCTTGATATTAAGATGGACGAAATATTTTTGTGGATGGATGCAAATTTGCCTAAAGAATATCTTGATCCGAAATCGTTATCTAAAGCGTATCAACATTTAGCTCGTGCTGATCAGTTTCGAGGCAGAATCAGAAAGCAACAGCATTGGCGGTTCATTGTTTACATTTACAGTTTGTTAACTGCAGGAATTTCTTCCGCGAAAACTGAAAGGAATCCGCTTTTTGTTTCTTATAAGCCCACAATGAGGTTGTTAAGAATTTGGCAAGCGAAAATGAAGTTTGCTAAGAAGAAAGAAATCGCTGAGAAATTGGCTTTAGCGACGCATACTTCGAAAAAAGTAGCTTATGGGCAGTTGCCCTATTTCCAGGAAATGTTTCGGAAAGGAGATTGTTCTGAAATTGCTAAAGAGTTAGATTTAAGTAAAGAAGAAGTTGAGTGGATGCGGAAATAAAGAAAAACCTTAATAAACTTGTAATTAATCCAAACTAAAATGGTACTTACAACAAAAGAATTAGCAACTTTCTGCAAGAAGAAAGGGTTCATTTATCCTAGTTCAGAAATCTATGGTGGCGTGGCAGGATTGTACGATTACGGTCATTTAGGTACAAAATTGAAGAAGAATTTTGAAGATGCTTGGCGAAGATATTTTTTAGGGTTGGGCGACAATTATTATGAAATTGAAACTTCGAACATTATGCATGAAAACGTTTTCAAGGCTTCTGGCCATTTAGAAAATTTTATTGATCCTCTTGCTAAATGTAGTAAATGTGATTATGTTGAACGGGCTGATCACTTGGTTGAAAAGAAGTTGGGAGAACGTTTCGAGGGATTATCTGCTGATGAACTTAATAAAGTTGTTGAAGAGAAAGGAATTAGATGTTTAGTTTGTGAAGCTAAACTGCAACCAATAACTGTTTTAAACATGATGTTTCCATTACAGATGGGTGCAGTAACTTCAAGTAAGGCTTACTTACGACCAGAAACTGCACAATCACCTTACGTAAATTTTAAATTGCAATATGAACTGTTACGGAAAAAATTACCAATGGGATTAGCTTTAATCGGCAGGGCTTATCGAAACGAAATCTCTCCTCGTAATTTGGTGTTAAGACAACGAGAATTTACGCAAGCAGAACTACAACTATTTTTCAACCCTCACAAAGTTAACGAACATCCTGACTTTGAAAATGTTAAAGATTATCCGTTAAGGACAGTGTTAGTTTCTGATCGAGAATCTAAAATGACTGTGGAAAGGACCGCTCAGCAATTAGTTGATTCTGGATTACCAAAATTTTATGTTTATCATTTAGTAAAAATTCAACAATTTTATTTTGAAATATTGATGATCCCTAAAGAGAAGTTTAGGTTGTACCAGTTGAACGATTCTGAGAAAGCGTTCTATAACAAGTATCATTTCGATTTAGAAATTGATTTGGCTGAACATGGGTTTGTTGAAATGGGCGGGTTACATTACCGGACAGATCACGATTTAAGTGGCCATGAAAAAGTTTCCGGCGAGAAAATGGAAGTGCTTGAAGAAGAGTCTGGCCAGAAATTTATTCCCCACGTTTTAGAACTTTCGTTTGGTGTTGACAGACATGTTTATGCATTGTTAGATTTGAATTATATTAATGATTCTGAACGAGGAAATATTGTTTTGGGTTTGTCTAACAAACTGACACCTTTCTTTTGTGCAGTGTTTCCTTTAGTGAAAAATAAGGATAATATTGTTTCTTTGAGTAGGGAAGTTTACGATTCTATCAAAGATTGTTATTCTTGTTTTTATGACCAAGCTTCATCTGTTGGTCGAAGATATGCTAGGGCTGACGAAATTGGTGTAAAGTACTGTATTACTATTGACTTTGATTCTTTGGAAGATAATTGCGTTACTATTAGGGACCGGGATTCTACTAAACAAGAACGGATAAAAATTAAAGAACTGAAGAATAAGTTGTTCGAGCTATACTTTAATTAGGATTTAGCACAAAGGCAAGTTAATCCCACGCCGCCTTTGTCGCAAGTTAACAATTGGTTATCTTTTGTTCTGGAAAGGATACAGAACCGTTTTTCGTTAATACAAAGGTTGTTACAACTTTTAATTTTTTTCAGGATAGATTCTGTTGCTTCACCAGGTTGAACACCTTCTCCCTGAACTATTTTTGCTGAATGTAAAATGTTAATTATTTGGTCATGAGTTGGTAAAGTGGCAGTAGCTTGACCAGTAGAAGTCATAAAACTGGCTAACAAGATTAAAATGCAAAGTGCTGAAGTTACCATTACAGCAATGACCATTGTTTCGTCCAACGGATGTTTCTTTTGTTTTTTTACCATTTTTATTCTATACATGTACAGGTGCTAATATCTGCACCTTCACCAAATAAAGATTTTTTGTTTTCACAGACAGTTTTACAATCACCTTCACCTTTAACAGATTGGCTACTAGATTTTAAATCTTCAAAGATTTCTTTATAGGTAATTGAAAAAGCTGGTTTTATTTCTTCAGTTGATGCATATCCAGCTTCTGCTTTTTTAACACATTTATTACTGAAACATTTAGAGTTTTCACCACAAGGTAACCTGTCGCAATCATTATCTTGGCAATCTTCTAAACCATCTCCGTCATTATCTGAATTATCTGAACAAACAGTTTCATGACATTCGTTACCTGAACAAACGTTTCCGGCAGAACAATCATTAATGTTAAAACAGCAGGTGTGATTAGTTGGTCCTGGTGA
>CAZQLW010000022.1:0-17280 GCA_964594395.1 uncultured Methanosarcinales archaeon
TTTCCCAAATTTTTTGGTGTGGGTTGCCTCACCAAAAAACTTCTGATAATTCCAACGTTAAGCTCAACCGTTCATTCTCTGAACCTTTATTTACTCTTCCTTTTCCACAACTTTTAAAAACCAATTCCCACATAAAAAAACTATGAAAAAAGTGGTAACTTTAGGTGGCGGTACTGGTAATTTTGTTGTTCTTAGCGGTTTGATGAATTATAATCTTGATTTAAGTGCAGTAGTTTCCATGGCCGATGATGGTGGTAGTACAGGCATTTTAAGAGATGAATTAGGAGTCCTTCCTCCTGGAGACGTTAGGCAATGTTTAGTAGCTTTATCAGGTTCAAGCAGACTAATGCGTAACTTGATGAATTACCGTTTCGATACTGGCGGCCTGCAAGGACACAGTTTTGGTAATCTTCTCTTATCAGCATTAGAAAAAGTTACTGGCAGTTTTGAAAAAGCTGTTGAAGAGATGGGTAAAATTCTTGCAATTAAAGGTAAAGTAATTCCAATAACAACAAACCAAGTTCATCTTAAAATGATTTTGGATAATGGTAAAACTATTTCTGGGGAACGAGAAATTTATGTTTCAAACGAAGTAGATAAAGGTTTCAGAAGCATTTTTTTGGATCCAATCCCAAAAGTTAATCCCCATGCAATTGACGAAATTATGAATGCTGACTTAGTAGTTATCGGACCGGGAGGAATTTATAGTTCATTAATACCAATCTTACTTGTTGACGGAATTAGTAAAGCGCTTAGAGAAACAAAAGCAAAAAAAGTTCTCATTATTAACTTGGTCAACAAAAACGGACAAACTACAAATTTTAAAGTTAGCGATTATGTTAAAGAATTTAGAAAGTTTATTGGCAGTGATGTGTTTGATCAAATCATAGTAAATAATGCATCTCCTGCAAAAGAATTAGTTGAGGTTTACGCTAGAGAAGGTAACTTAGTAAATAACGATCTTCTTGAAGACAACCGTATCATTACAACAAATTTAATTAATCCGGTTCTTAAAGAAGTTCAAGTAGGAGACTTAATTCAAAGGAACCTTATCCGGCACGACCCGAACAGGTTAGCAAAAGTTTTGATGGACATTTTAAATGAAAACTAATTTCCTTTTAATATTCGATTTGGACGATACGCTTTATCAAAGGAAAGGCGTGGTTTCTGACAATTATGAGGGTATAGAAAATATTAAATTATACCCAGGGATAAAAAACATATTAAATAACGACAAGTTCGATAAAGTTCTAGTAACTATGGGTAATAAAGAGATTCAAGATAAAAAAATAATGTTATTAGGAATCAAAAACAATTTTTCTTCAATATTTATTTGTCCAAAAAAAAAAGGGAAAAAGGAGGTGTTTAGAAAATTAATAGAATCTTATCCTGAACACAAAAAGATAGTGATTGGAGATAGAAGAGATTCAGAAATTAAGTTTGCTAATGAACTTGACTTAACAACAATTCTTATTAAATCTGGAAAATATAAAGATTTAAAAGCAACTAATGATTTTGAAATAGCAAACCATGAGATTGAACAAATTGAAAAACTGGATGAGGTACTAGAAAAAATATGCAAGCAGTAATTTTAGCAGCAGGCAAAGGGACAAGAATGTATCCCATGGCATTAAAAAAGCCAAAACCATTAATTGAAGTTGCTAACAAACCGGTTTTAGAACATAATCTTGAACAGTTATCGGGCCTAGTTAATGAAGTCATTATTATTGTTGGCTATAAAAAAGATATGATCATTGACAGATTTGGTGATAATTATAAAGGGATAAAAATAACTTATGTTGTCCAGGAAGAACAACTAGGAACAGGCCATGCAGTACTGATGGGAGAAAAATTTGTTCACGAAAAATTTTTGGTCATGAACGGCGACGATTTATTTTCTAGAAAAGATATGCAAAATATTTCCAAATATAATAACTGCATCTTGGTTAAATATAAAAAAGACGCTTCAGCTTTTGGAGCAGTAGTTATTGAAAAAGGGTTTGTTAAAGATATTGTGGAAAAGTCAAAAGAATTTGTTTCAAATTATGTTAATACCGGAATGTACTGTTTCTCGCCAGAAGTTTTTAGAATCATCAAACACTTATCCCCTTCTATTAGAGGAGAATATGAAATTACTGATGCAGTTAAAGTTTTAGCAAAAAATAATAAAATGAACGCGGAAGAAGTGCAAGGATATTGGATTCCCGTAGGATATCCGTGGCATATACTTGATGCAACTGAAAAATTATTAGAAGAGAAAGACGAAATTTCTATTAAAGGAAAACTTGGAAAAAACGTTACCATTGAAGGTTCAGTAGACATTGGTGAAGGTTCAATTGTTGAAGATGGTTGTATCCTGAGAGGTAACATTGTTATTGGACGTGGCTGTTTGATTGGAGAAAACTGTGTCCTGGAAGGGTTCACTGCTATTGGTGATGGTTCTAGAATTGGTGACAAAGTAAAATTGAAAAATACGATTGTTGGTGCAGGTTGTGAACTGGAAGAAAGTTGTGAAGTTAACGATTCAGTCCTTGGTGATAAAGCGAGGTTAAGTGCCGGTGTAAAAGTTTCTAATGTAGGTAAAAATAAAACTGTTAAAGTTAACGGTAATGATCAAGAACACGATTCAGGTAGGGAAAAATTGGGCGCTTTTGTAGGAGATAAATGCGAAGTGTGTAAAAAACTTCATCCTGGCGAATGTGTGGACAAAGATTGTTAATAAAAATGGATCTAAACGAAAGAATCACCAGTACTTTTGATTTAATTAATAGAAGAACATATAATTCCGCCATTAATGAAACACTCATTGAAACAGACTATGTTGATTATGACTTATTAGAATCAGAACTAGTACAACAATATTTTTCTAAAACAATGATTAACAATTATTATGAAGAAATTTCTTCAATAAAAGTAAATGATCCAGCTAAAGGATTATTTTATAGATATGGAAGAATACTTGAAGAACAATTACCAAAAGAGATTAAGATACAAGGAAAAGATTTCACTTTTGATTATTTTTATTATCAATTAAAACCAAAATTAACAGATGACCTGTTAAAACTTCTTCAAACTTAACTGTCCTTTCCGCGTTCCTTTAGGGATTTCTTTAACTTCTAAACCAAGTTGTTTGTAAACATCTACTGCAAGTTTACTTCCTAACATCTGCGCTAGAGAAGTCAAATCAGTTTTCTTAACATCACCCAAATCTTTAATTCCATTAATCACCATTTTCCTTGCCCGGACTCGACCAACACCTTTCAATTTTAATAAAACTAAAAGTTCTTCTTTAACACCATTCTTAATACGAACCCTTAATTTATTTAATTCTTTAACCAATTCTCTGCTTAACCCAGAAATTTTTGCCAACTCTTCACAAGCATACAATAACCAGTCAGCACTTTCAATTTTAACTCTAATTTCACCAGGCCGAACATCATACTTTTCTAATAAAAAATCTTCATCTTTTTCATTGATCCAAGCTTCAAAAAAGAGTGACGTTTTAATTGAATTAATAAAGTCAGGATATTCAATGTCAAAAGAGCTAGGTTCTTTTTCTAGTAAAGCATCATAGTTTTTTACTAACTGTTCTTGAACAAAATTTTCATCTTTACTTTTTACCCTTAACAAAGGTCGCATTTCTAAAGTGTGAGAAATCATTTGTAATACAGAGAAAACATTTTTATTTTTATCATACCTTCCTAAACAATCCAATAAATGTTTGGCCGTTAATGGATCAAGGTAAAGTTCAGAAACTCTTTTACCAATTAAAGTTGCTCGAAGTTTTTTTATTTCTTTACCCTCATTGTTAATGTCAATAGCAGTAACAAAATCTTCATTGATTCTATCTGCTCCAGAAATAGTTACAAAACCCCATTTATCTAGAATGGATAACATTTTTTCCATAATCAGTTCTAATTTTGCAAAATCTCTAAACTGAGATGCCCAAAACGTTTTACTAAAAAAATCTTTCATTGCTTTTTCGTCCCTAATAATACCGGAAGCAATTAATGATAATAAGTATGTTCTCAAAACTGGTTCAACTGCTAATTTAGAATAAATGTCTTCTGGTTCGCCTAAAACGTATCTATCATGAATCTCTTCCTTCTCTTTTTCAGTTTTAGCAACAACGATTGCTTCTCCAAAAAATTCATATTCTGGCCTTCCTGCTCTTCCTGCCATTTGCATATATTCTAACACGGGAATCCAATCCATGCCCCACCTTCCCGAGTAACGTTTTAACGATTTAATGATTACTCGAAAAGCAGGAAGTGACATTCCTGCTGCTAAAGTTGGTGTGCAACAGATCACTTTTATTGCCCCGCTTCTGAACTCGTCTTCAATCAAATCTTTTTGTTTCTGAACAAGACCGGCATGATGAAATGCGGTCCCTTTTTTAATACATTGAGATAATCTACGACACTGTTTTGTCGGGGAAGAAGCTGCTTTAAGAACTTCCTGTTCCATTTCTGGATATTGAAAATGGATTAACTTAGAAATCCCTTCAGCAGTTTTTTCTGCACTTGCTCTACTAGGAGTAAAAATTATTACTTGCTTCTTTTTGTTAATAGTTTCTATCGCTAAACGCTGAATTTCATCCATTTATTTTCAGGAATGATAAGAATATATTAAGTTAATGGTAATAAGACCATCACATCTTATTAATCAAATTAGGGTGATGCATGTGAACATGGAAATAAACATGTAAAGAATCTCTCTTCTCAACCGGAATATCAAGTTTGACTAAAAGACTATCAGTAGTTTGGTCAACAATATTATTCATTTCTTCAACAGTGAAATCTTTTTCATCTGAATATCCATGATGATACAAGAATTGTTTCCCATATTCATGCATCTGACCTAAAGAAAATATTGTTCTTAACTCAGAATCTTCCAGGTACTGATTAACCTTATCTTTCAACAAATCTTTAGTAATCTCATTATGATTAAAATATTCATTAAATGTTTTAACACCTTCTTCAGAAGCAGATTTAACAAAAGTTACTAATTCTTCTAAGCTTTGTTTAAAATCAAGAAGCCCTTCATCCAAATTAAGAAGGGCCCTCCCTTGTTCAGTACCAACATAACCAATTACTACAGCTTTTGCTGCATCCATAGCATTACCATAAACCATGCCCACTTCCATTCTTTGATAAATAGGTAAATGATCTAATAAGTGATTATCCATATTAACTCCAAGTTAGATTTTATTTTTAAGAGTTATGTAAAATATGTTAAGTTAATGGTCATTCAATTCATCAATTCAATAATTCATTAATAATTTACTGACAACATTATAGGAGCATTAGGTTCATGAAAAGTTATTCCAGAATTAAAAAAACCGATTTTTTCATAAAACTCTATAATGTCATCAAAACACCACGCCATCATTAATTCTGGATTTGTTTCCCTTCTAATTTCATCAACTAATTTCCTACCAATTCCCTTCTGAAATGATTCTACACTACATAACTCTACCAAAGATCCACCCTTAAAAGTATTAAATCCTTTGATGTTAGAAAACTTTAACGAACTAACCTCTTGACCATTGTAAAAAAAACAACCTTCAGAAAAATGTTCATTAAGTCTTTCATCTAAAAATTGAATTGGCCGAAAACGATAATAACTCGCAACACCAACAATCCTATCATAATCAAAAGCAAAAAGTAATTCATTATCTGGATCAATAGGAAAGTTATTTTTTCCCGGACATTTAGGTTCAATCAAAACTGGCTTTATTTTACCAGACTGAATCTGATCAAAGTACAAACTAGTATAATCAGCAAAACTATCATCAGTTTGTTCTAAAAGCACATAACTAAGTACCATTTTTAAGAAAATTATCAATCTTTTTTAAAAAGTTTATTAGAAAAAATAAAAATATTAGAAAAACAATTACATTAATCTACCCTTCAATAACATAAACTTTAACAGTAAACGGTTCTTCGGGTACTGGTTCAGGAGATGAGGTACTAGAATCTATTTTTGGCGGTAAAGGTTTAGAAGATTTTTTAACAACTTTCTTACTTTTACCACCAACATTAACTAACCATTGATGTTCAACTTCTTCACGGCCATCACTAACAACTAATTTAACTTTCTTCTTACCTGGACTAGTAAACGTCCTACTAACCGCTAATGGCCCTTTAACTTTTTCTTGATTAAAACCAAAACTCCAAACATAATCTAATTTATCGTTATCAAAATCTTTTACTACAGCATGAAATATTAGTGGTTCATTAACATTAATCTTAGCTTCTTGTAATGGAAGATAATCAACAATTTCTGGTGCTTGGTTAACATTTTTAACAGTAATTTTAACTGGGTGGTTAACTTCAAATTCACCATCAGAAACTACAAATTCTAACCAAATAGTTTCCTGTTCATTATTAAATTTCTTGTTCAGGTATGCAAAATTACTTACAAAATTATTATCAGAATCGTCACTTCTGTTCATAACAACATCAAACCCTGGTTTCCAAATGAAAATCCCATTTTTGAATGAAGCTCCAGGAGGAAGGTTCGCTAAACTAATACTTAAATCATCTTCATCAGGGTCACTAGCAGAAACTTCGAACATAAATTCCTGCCCTTCATTTACTACTAAATCATCATTTCTAATTTTTAAAGTTGGCATCCGGTTACTTTTGGTAACGTGAACATTAACTTTTTTGGTAATGCCTAATTTTCCGTCAGTGGCGGTAACATAAACGGGATAAATTCCTTCATCATCATAATCAGTAGCCCATTGACCAGATTTCTTGCCTAAAGGAGAAGTGTAATAAACCCTTACAAAATCATCATCATCATCAGTAACATCAACATTTAATTGGGCAAGTTGAGTTTCTTGAACAAAGATATCTTCAAGATTTTCAAATTTTGGAACGCGGTTAGAATTATAAACTACCAAATTTACAATACCTGAATCACATAAATCTTTCCCACAACTTGTTACTTTTAAAGGAATCACTTTCTTTTTCAAAAAGAAATGTTCTAAACGAAGATTGTTTAAGATATTACTAAAGAAACCCCCCCTTCTTTTAATAGCATCAAAATCAGGCTTCCAAGAAAAAGATTTACTTTTCTGATTAAAAATAGCACCAGCGGGAAGATTATCAAAAGTAACTTTCACTTTATCACCATCAAGATCAAAAGTATCTATTTCCCACAATAATAAATTATTTTCTCTAACTTCTAATCGTTTTGGTAAATTTAAAACTGGGGCCCGATCAGTTTCTAAAACCGTAATGTCCACTTTAGTTTTAGTAATCAATTCTCCGTCAGAAGCAATAACTTCAAGATTGTAAGTGCCTGCATCATCATAATCAGTTAACCATTCACCATTTTCGTCTAAAGGACTTTCAAATGAATACGATAACGTTTCTTGATCCAAATCAACATCAGGAAGATCTAAAAAAACTGTTTCAGCTTCATTAACAGTAATAGGTAACAAAACTAATTCTGGTTTTCTGTTAATATTATTGATTCGTATTTCCCACTCTTTAATTATTTCTGCTTGATTATCACTAATTGTTAAAATTAAACTATGCTTACCGGCAGATTCATAATCAAAATAAAATTCTCCATAACTCTCTTTGCTAATTAAATCGCCATTCATTTGCCAAAGATAATTTATTTTGTCATTATCTGGGTCTACAACGTTAGCAAAAAATTCTAATACCTTATCTTCGTCAACTTTAACAATTCCAGTTTCAGAAAATGAAGTTTCAACCATTGGTGGTTGATTAGTTTTCAGCACATCAATTTCAACCCTAAAAGTTTCTTCAAATTCTCCATCATTGACTTTAAATTC
This sequence comes from uncultured Methanosarcinales archaeon, assembly GCA_964594395.1. Taxonomy (GTDB): domain Archaea; phylum Nanobdellota; class Nanobdellia; order Woesearchaeales; family GW2011-AR9; genus CAZQLW01. The sequence goes on from CAZQLW010000022.1 coordinate 7,814, forward strand.
AGTCACAAAATTACTTTCATCCCCATAACCACTTTGCCATTGACCTTTATTATTGAAAGGTTTTTTGAAAACGTAACTTAAAGGGTCATGGTCAGGATCAGTAACAATTAATTTCAAATCAACTAACTGGGTTTCTTTAATAGTAATCTTTTTATCAGTAAGAACAGGAGGACGATTCTTATTAGCAACAACAACTTTAATTTTTTTTGTACTCTGTTTATCTCCATCAGAAGCAGTAATTTCAAGTTCATGTTCACCTTCATCATCATAAGAAGTTTGCCATTCACCATTTTCATCTAAAGGGGAAGAAAATTGGTATTGAACATTATCAAGGTCAGGATCAATCGCTTCCGCAGTAACTTTAACAATATCAGTTTCCTGGACATAAAAAGTCTTGATTGCAAAAACAGAACTAGCTAAAAGAATAATAATTAAAATCCAAGGAACTAATTTAAATTTTGTTACTACCATCTTCCTATAATCCATGACCATTTAAATAAATATTAAAAAAATAAAAAATAAAAAATTATTCTGTATTCAGAGATATGTCAACAATTTCTGGTGGCATATTAACATCTTCAACAATAATTTTTACCTGCTTAGTAACTTTATCTTTACCATCATTAGCAGTTACAGTCACAAAGAACTCTCCATGATCAGTGAAAGCAGTTTGCCATACACCATCATTACCGACTGGTTCAGAGATAGTTAAGGTAATTTCATCCTCATCTAAATCAGTGATGATTGGTTTAATTTCAACCATGCCACCTTCAGTAACAACAAGATCTTTCAACCCACTAATTTCTGGAAGTACATTCACATCGTTAACTACTAATTTGAAAACTTTTTCTGTTTCCAATTCACCATCAGTTGCTAAAACACTAACTTTGTATTCACCGGCACTAGTATGGTCAGTTACAAAAGTTCCACTTTTTAGAGGTTCAGAGATAACTGTAGTAATTGAATCACTATTAGGGTCAGTTACAACTGGTTTAAATGTAACTGTTTCTCCTTCGTTAACAATTAAATCTTTTACGCCCTTGATAATCGGGGCAACATTAACTCTTTCCACAATCAGTTTAACTTGCTTTTCTGTTGTTAACTTTCCATCTGTTGCTTTAATTTTTATTAAATATTCTCCTGCATCTCCATAATTAGTTTTCCATTCACCTTTTTTGTTTAATGGTTTACCAAAAGTGTAAGTTACAGTATCTTTATCAGGATCAGTAACTTGAACATTTAATTTTACTAGTTCATTCTCTTTAACGGAAATCAATTCAAGTTCTTCATCAGAAACATCTTCCATTTCATTATCAGTTAATTCAGGTAAGATTACTTCTTCAACAACTTCTGATTCTTCACCAGCAACTTCGTCAACCACAACATTTCCGGTAATCACCTCACTATCAATATTTTCATCAAGCAACTCTTCAGAGATATCTTCAACTTCCATTTCTTGTTCTATTTCTTTTTCAATTTCAGCAATCTCGTCAACTAAATCAACTTCTTCACTAACAATATTATCTCCTTGCGGAATTTCGTAAGCCTTATAATCAAGGCAACCCATTAAAAATACAAATACAACTACTACAGATAAAATAATCACAACTTTTTTCATTTTAATACACCCCCATTTTAAAGTAAATATAGACTGTCACTGATGACTTCACTTTTAAATGTAAGTATTCAATAATGATAACTCGTATTTAAAGATTTATAGGCAGGAAAATATACAAAGAAAAGGGCATCTCTCTGGCCATAGCTTAAATTGTATCATACAACATTAGGGTTAATAACCACTATATATAACTAACGTGATTCTAAGTTTAAACACAAAAACAAAAAAGTATATAATGACAAAAAATATTCTAAAACAGATGGTACTAAAAATAGGTCATCGTGGTGCTTCTGGTTACGAACCAGAGAATACATTGAGATCATTCAAGAAAGCAATCAATCTTGGAGCAGAGATGATTGAATGTGATGCTCACTTAAGTAAAGACAACCAAGTAGTAATTATCCACGATGCTACTGTTAACAGAACAACTAATGGTAGAGGTAAGATTTCACAATTAACATTAAAAGAAATCAAAAAACTTGATGCGGGAAAAGGGGAAGTGATTCCAATATTAGAGGAAGTAATAAATATAATAAAAGGGAAATGTGATTTAAATGTTGAAATTAAAGAAACAAAAGTAGCAATCAAAGTTGCAAAAACCATTATTAAAGAAAAATTCTTAGAAAATAGTATGATTTCTTCCAATCACCCAAAGAGTTTACTAAGTATTAAAACAATCAACCCTGATATTAAAACCGCTTTAGTATTTTATTCTACAAAAACAAATCTCGGACAAGTATTGTTTGACCTTCTTGCTTTATTATTTTTACCGATTACAAAAAAAATCATCATCAAAAAAGCAAAAAAAGCTCAAGTTAAGGTAATTAATTTAGGAAAACCATTAGCAACAAAAGGAATGATTAAAGTTTTACACCAAAACGGGTTTCTTGTTAATGTTTGGACAGTCAACAAAATTAAAGAAATTGAACGATTTAAAAAGAAAGGGGTCAATGGTATTTTTTCCAATTACCCAGATCGATTATAACAGAACTACAATTTGATTATAAATATTAATTTAACTGTTACTTAATCTATAACTAAATCATGCTGATATTCTAAACTTCTCTAATCAACACCAGAAATCTTTATAAATAGCCCTCATTTCTAGTTTAAACATGGCAAAGTTAAGGAAGTTTGTAGCGTACCAAGGATTAGAGAGGCCTTATACTAGAATTAGTAAATATACTAAAAAGAACTATGTTAGGGGTGGATTTCCACATATGAAAGTTATCAAGTTTGATATGGGAGACCCCAGGAGAGAGTATTCTGCAGTTATAAGACTAAATTCTTGTAAAAGTATGAACGTCCGTCATAACGCTTTAGAATCAGCTCGGATGACCTCTAACAGATTGCTTGAAAAAACTATTGGTAAAGAGTATCATTTAAGAATTAAAGTTTATCCATTTCATGTTTTAAGAGAAAACCCTTTAGCTTCTGGAGCAGGAGCAGACCGAATGAGTACAGGAATGAAAAAATCATACGGAAAGTCTATTGGTTGTGCAGCAAGAGTTAAAGAAGGACAAACTTTAATGGAACTAAAAATTAACGAAGCTAATATTAAATTAGGAAAAGAAGCACTTTCCAGAGCAGCAAAAAAGTTTCCTTGTTCTTGTAAAATTGTTGTTCAATAATTAAAAAAATTCTTACTTTCTATTTTTTCCAAATTTAGCTATTTTTTTTAATTTGTCTCTAATTCCAGTTTTAACTTTGTTTTTTTTTGTTTTTTTCTGCTTTCTCTTTGTTTCATGCCAATTATGGAAATAAGATAAAAGATTCTTCATCTCTCGATAAATTTTCTTCTCTTTTGAGGGATCTAAAGATTTATTTTTTAAATCTCTTTGAACATTTCTTGCTTTTAAACTTAAATCTAAAATTTTAGATTCATTTTCTAAATTACGATTACTTTTTACACTAGATTTGCTTGATTTTCTTAATTGTTTTAATTTTTCATAAACTTTTCCCGCTTTATCTTTAACAGGTAAAAGCTCACCCCACTTTTTCTTAGAATGAGTTCTCTCTTTTTTCGAAGAAATTGGAAGGGGTTCAACAACTGGTAATGGTTGGCCTGATTTCTGTTGATTTAATTTTCTTTGCGTCAGCTTTAATGATTTTGGAACGTACTTTATTTCTGTTAATGTTCTCCCAACACTTTTTGTTGTTGAAACTTCCGGTGATGAACTTTTTGGAATACTTAACACCACTTTTGGAGCAGAATAAACAGTTTGGTTTTTTATAAATTTGGAATGATCACGGAAAGTATAACCAGCAAAACCTAAAATGGATAAACATACTAACAATAACCAAACCCAACTATAATCCACTCCGGTTCTAAATAACCGCTTACCAAAACTTAATCCAACAAGAGCTTTTTCATTTCCAAAATTAACATCAAACTTATTTTGAGCAACTAGTTTATCATCTTGGAAAATTTTAACTTTGATTAAATGTTCACCATAATGTTGAATACGGTCATATATTATTCCTTGTGTGAAAACATATCCTTCACCCGATTTAATATTAAAAGGCCCATATAATTCAACCATTTTGCCAGAACTGTTTGAATCTTTTATGATTTCAACTTCAAAAAGATATTCTGAATTTCCAGTTTCACCATTATTTTCAAAATTACTAGGGACAGTAACGTATAATTCAATTAAATCATTAACAATGTCAACCTCAACTGCTGAACCAATAGAAGGTTCTTCAGTAACTTCAACTTCACTTTCAGATAATATTTCACCCACAGATTCTAACCCCAATTTAACTTTTTTAGATTTTAAAGAAATCCCACCTACAATAGTAATTTTCTTCTCTAAAGATTGACCAGCTTTAACAATTATTTCTTCTTCAACAATTTTTGATTCTAATAAACTACCTGAGACCGGTTTAAAAACTGAAGCAAAACCGTTAATCCCAAACTGTTTCTCATCTGCAAAAGAAAATTGTTTATTAGTTACTAACTGTTTAATATTTTCTTTCTCTTTTAATTTTTCTAAATTTATTCTTGCATCTAATTTTTCTGCAAATTCTTCATCTGTAAAATTACCTTGCGACAATTCATCCCTCAATTTACTTTCAAAGTTATTTTGATTAGGTAAATCAATCAATTCTAGTTCTTCAATGGTAGGAATAATTTTAATTGGTTTACCACCACCGTTCTTGAATGATAAAGTATATTCTTTGACCAGATTTATTGGCACACTAATAACTTCGTCCCTTACTGGCAAAGTAATCGCTCTCCCAACAACAGCTTCATCACCATCGGTAATTGCAGTAGTATCTCTAGTATCTCTAGTATCTTCAGTATCTTCAGTAACTTCCCTTCTTTCATCAATAGTAGGTTCAAAAGTTATATCTCTAATAATTAAAGTTTCTCTAATGATTTCAATGTCAGTTTCAATGTCCGTAATTTCACGAGTAATTTCTTCAGTGGTTTCTCTTTCAGTAGTTTCACGTCTAGTTGTATCACCAGTTGTATCACCGGCAGTTGTATCTCCACCACTACTTCCACCACTACTACTTCCACCTCCACTACTACTACTACTACTTGAACTAGGTGCAGTATAACTTAAACTAACAGTGCGATTAGTTTCATCTCTACCTTCATTAGAATCATTATCATAAGATAAACAATTCCAAGTATAAGTCCCCTGACCTAAGGTTAAAGTCCAATTAGTAATATTCGTAATTCCGCTAAGATTAGTTGTTTGGTTTAAACTGAAATTTTGGGCACCAGTTTTAGCAAGATATAATGAAACATTTTCCAAGTTCTGATCATCACTAACGTTACAAACAAAAGTAAGATTAGTAGTTGTCTGCACAGTAGTATCAGAGTAAGCAGTAGCAGGAGATACTAAAGTTACATTTGGAACCCCAGTAACAGTATAAATCATGTTTTGACTAGTATTAACATTGCCATCATCACAACTAAGGTTAACATTGTAAACCCCGGTATCATCTAAGTCGGGAGTATCAGTAATAACGCCTGTAGCAGAATTAATATCAAAAAGAGTAGTGTTATCATAGTAAGTTATCGTATCATCATCAGTATCACTACAATTTAAATCGTAACTTAAAGTTTTACCAGAATCTACTGTTTGAGTTGATTGGAAATTATCAAATACTGGGATAGTATTGACTACCGTAAAACATTCAGTTGTTGATTGATTACTGTTGCCGCTACTATCATTAGCCCAATAGTACCAACAGATTTGGTTACTTTGAGCAAGGCTAATGTTTGTATCTGTTGAAACGTTATATTCTGCAGCAGCACTCATATCAGTTGCGGTACCATTAACCCAACTTCCAGTAGCGTTTGTACTAAAAATGTAATCATCAAGCACGGAATCATTAACCGTAATGTTAGCAGTAAAATTTTCATAACGTTTGAAATTTAAAGAGGTATTAGTAATATTACTAAATTGAGGAGCAGTACCATCATTAATAGTATAAATCAAAGTTTGACTCGTATTTACGGTTCCGTCACTACAAGAAATATTGACATTATAAATGCCCGCTTCAGATTCAATTGGAGTATCATTGATATAACCATTACTAGAATTAATGTTAAACAAAGTGGTGTTATCATAATATGTTATTGTATCACTATCAATACTATCACTACAATTAACATCATAATTGAAATCTTCTCCAGAACTAACTGTACTAACAGCTATGTTCTCATCAAATACAGGAGCAGTATTACTTATTGTTAAAACAGTTGACCATAACGTATCTGAATTATCAGTGCCATCATTAGCATAAACTGAAACGTTGATTAAATCATCCTTGCTAAAATTATTTGAATCTAAACTTGTAAGAGCAACAGTACCATTATCTAGAGAAGCATTAGTTTCGTTATAAACATTAGTCCCATTAAGATACCAAAGGAAGTAAACAGTACCATTTTCATTATCAAGATCAGTATAAGTAGTATTAGTCGTTAATGTATCGTTGGTATAAGCAGTAGTCGGAGTAATTGTAGGCGTAGTAACTTCTGGAACATTATTAGCAGCCGCAATTGTAATTGTATCGTTTGCATTTAAATTATCATAAGTAGCATTTTCACAACTTACATTCCAGGTGTAAGACCCAGAAGTATTAAAAGTCCGATTATACTCATAAACTAAACTAGTTGCGTTATAACTCATGTTAAAAAAGCTACCCATTGTATCATTAAATGAAACATTACATTCTCCAACAATAACAACTCCAGAACTGGAATTGGTATAATTACTATAAAAATAAATTTGTTGGTTTGTTTCCGCAGCCAGATCTCCAAAAGGTAGTCCCGTATCATTTTGATCCCAGATAGTTAAATTAGCATCATATCCTGCACCGCCAGCAAACCCACTAAAATTAGTAACATTGAAAGCTATATGAGTATTGTTTTCTTCAAACAAGGTAGTAGTATAAACGCTCCAATCACTACAAGAAAATTCTGTTCTGTTCCAACCATTGCATTTATAGATGGTATCAATTGAAAGACCATTTTTAGGAATCACTATGGTAGTATTACTAAAATTATAACCAAAACTTTCAAAACCAACTAATTTAGTTAAATTTTTGGCAGTTGAAGGTAAAGTTCCGTTAAAAGTAACTACGTCCGGAATAATACTATTATTAATGTTTGTTAAATTGATTTCTTGGAAATAAATCCTTTCTCCAGTATCCAAAGTTATGTTTAGTGAATGAACCTTATTTTGTCTGATGGGGTAGATAAAATCATTACTAGAGTTTGTACTTTGAGTTGAAAGAAGATAACCTAAATTATCATAAAGGTCTGTAGTTGTATTTACTTTGTTACCCTCACTATCTAAGCTACTAGTACTAGCATTACCATCTGGTTCAGCTAAATTGATATCACCATGTAAACTGCTACTAACTATTGAGTTACTAGAGTTATAAAGATAAACAGGATCCCATTTGATTGAAACACTTACCAGATCTGTATCAATGATATATACAGCGTGGTATCTTCCTGTTCCAATCTGAGTTATGTTCTCAGGCAAAATTAAGTCGCCAAGTAAGGTTTCATCCGGTTTCCTAACCGCAACTGTAATATTTGGCGGATCATAAAACGTACCGTTCTTGTATGTAGTAACATTCAATACCGCAGCTTCACCTTTCATGTACTTATTATCTGAACCCTCATTTAATGGATCCAAAACCATTGAATAAACGTCAATGTCAACCACAGTATCGTTAGAAACTTTATCTGTATGCAAGATTCCGCTATCATTAACCATTGTAAAATTAACTGTGATGTTATACCTTCCAAAACTATAAAGAGTTTTGTCTACACCATAAATACAATTCCCACTATCGTTAGTGGTATTAGCCCCGTAAAAAGTATCATTAAAGTAAAAACTACAATTTGCTGAAACGTAATGAGATGCATTATAAAAATCATAAACTTTAGCAGTAATGTCAACCAAATTATCTACTACACCCTTATCATCTTCACCAGTACCACCATTTTTACCTCGAGATAATTCAGATAAATTAGCAGGACCAAGATAATCCATCGCCATCACATACTTGACGGAGATGTTTTTGCTAGCATTATTGTTAGTTTCGTTCGATTCTTCAATTTCATTATCCGGATCTGCCCGAATATCAAAAGTGTAATTCCCTCCAATAGCAGTCCAATTAAATTGTAAATCCGTTGAATTTGCTTGAGTTAAGTTAATTACTGTTGATTGATTTAAAACGTCATTAATATAAAACGAAATGTTAGCGTTAGTTGCATCGGTATTACCTAAATTCTCAACAGAATAATTTATTTCTACATTATCCGTTTCTTTAATGGTTCCGCCAGTAATGTTAATATCAGTGGAATTAACTTTTAAATCTGGGAAAAGGGTATTTGCTAAAACTAAATTTACCGCTGTGCTATTAGTAACCGTTAAATTAATTTCTGTAAAATTATCGTTATACCCAGTTAAGTTAGCACTAATATTATGAGGAGTACTATAATATTGATTATTACTACTATCTTGCATAAATTCAATTAAAGTTTGTGTTGGAATAGTACCATCTGCTGCACTAATATCAGTATAAACATTAGTTCCACTAACATTAGAAACGTTTACTGTTGCTCCACTTAAAGAAGAAGTTCCATCAGTAATGTTGGTATCAACGTACCATTTAACGTAAAGTTCTCCAGAAGTATCCACATCAATATCTGAACGGTCAAAACTACAATTAATAATAGAATTATTTGGTGCTGCTGAACCATAAACATCAAAACCAGTACCAGTAACAATGGTACTGTTAATAATTTCATTATTACTTGCAGAAGTTGCAAATTTAACACCTTCTGCTCCATCCCCCGGAGTAGTAATAGTACAATTAATAACTTGGTTAAGTTGAGCAGAAGTATAAAAATAAAGTCCATCGTCACTATTTTCAGAGGTTACAACATCACAATTTTTTATAATGTTTTTATTTTCTCCATTAATGTCTAAAGCACGGTTCGTAGTTCCGTTAATAGTATAACCCTGACAATCAAGAATAACTTCATCATGAATAGTAGTTAATTGACTAGAAGCCAAAGAATCATTTAGTAAGAAGATCGTATTATTGCCCCAAGTATTATAATAAGCTTCTTGTAATGTTTTGTAAACTGCCCCTTCATCAGTAGCGTTAGAGATATTAAATAAACTAGTAGAAAGACTAGTGTTAACACTAACATTTGAATAAGGTGTTGGCCCACAATCATTTTTGAAAACTTGAGCAAGAGGCACAGAATCATTATAAAAATTACCGGGGGCATTACTCAAACAAGAATTTGGAGTTCCAGTACTGAAATCAATTCCTGTATCATCTAAAAAAAGATTTTTCGAAA
>CAZQLW010000023.1:0-17094 GCA_964594395.1 uncultured Methanosarcinales archaeon
AAAGTTATCGCTTTTAGTAGTCCACCCATAGAATTTCTTCCAGAATGGTACTTTATTGCTCGACCAAGTAACAAATTTTATCAAGACGAAAACTTAGAAATAATAATCCGGCCATTAATTGATAATGAAATCGCTGAAGATAAAATTAAAACTAAAATAATTAATCAATTAAACGAATTATTACAAAAACACGCTTTTCAAACCGTACAAGTTAAGAAAACATTAAGACATCTAAAAGTAATTAGTATGAAATTTCATTTAGAACTAATTTTACGAGAATTAATAAGATCTGAAAAAGATCTTGATAAAGTTAAAAAAATTGAAAAAAGAATTGAAAGAGAAATATTAATACAACAGGAATCTTTAGAAAAAGCTGAGAAGTGTTTGTTAAAACAAACAGTGATCCCCGACAAACTACTCCATGAGAAAGTTTATTCTATTATTAACAAACTAAAATTAATAATCCAAAAAGAATTAAAATAAAAATTTAAAAAAATTACTTTTTCTTTTTCTTTTTAATATCTTTAAGTTTCTTAGTAACTGGAATCTTTGCCTGGCAATGTTCACATTCAACCACAAATGCTTTAACACCTTTGAATGTCTTTCGCACATATGGAGCACTACCTTCTCCATCTTTACCGCATTCTGGACAAGTGTATTGTGCTTCTAAAGTTAATGATTCTTCGTGTTCAGCTTTCTCTTCAGTGAACCCACATCCTGGACAAGTATACTCTTTTGACCGTGACTTAACTTTACCAGTTTTTGGATCTACGGGTTTACCCATTTTAGCTTTTTTACATTTAGGACATTCCTTTCTGTAAACCCAAGCAAGTATATTACCATTCTCACCGATACTTCTATTAGTGAAATATAAACATTCTTCCATTGATTCCGGGACTGTTAGTGCCATTTTTTATAACCTCTTAATCTCGATTGAGATAGCTTTTTTATTTATTCGAATGTATCGTGGACATTCAGTATATTCAAGAGAATGATTCTTACAGTGTTTAATAATCTTTTCTTTTTCCGAATCGGTAGTAAATTCTACAATAATAACAAAACCTAAATGGTTTCTGTTAACAATGTTATAATTTTTCAAATCTTTAATAACTTCATTTCTAGTTTCTGTTAGAAACTTGATTCTATTTGGCAGGTCGTTAAGTTTTTCTAAAATTGTCTTTAGTTGATTTTCATCATTTAACAATTCAAAAGTGTCTTTAATTTTGTTAAAAACAGATTCTTCTTTACAACTGATAAATCCGCCACCATTTGCTTCTACTAATTTCCATTTGCCAAAACTTCCTAAAGTAACATCAGCATAATCACCATCACACAACTTTGTCCCCATCGCCCCGGAAACGTCTAAGACAACCAAACAATCATTCTCTTGACAAATTCGATAAATTTCTTTCATCGGCTGTTCAGCATGATAACCGCCAGGATTTTGGTATAAGAAAACGTCTGCTTCTTTCACTTTCTCTTTTAAATCTTCTAAATCAATAATTGCGTTGTTACATTTTACTTTATCAACATTGAGATGAAGTTTTTTTGGATACTTTTCATAACTTAACCAGCCACCTTCTTCAGGAATCAATAGTTTCTTTTTAACTAAATGTAACGCAGAGAAAATGGCAGAATTTCCCCTCTGAACTATTTCGATGTGATTGTGTTTAGTAAGTTCTTTCAGTTTGTTTATGATTTGTTCTTTCATCTGTGGTATAATAATCTAGTTCATTTAAAAAATATGTGGAAAAAAAGAAAAGTTAAAGTTTTAAATCTTCTTTAATGTGATTAATCCCTTCAGGAAAATCCCAAGTGTCAAATTTCCCTTTAGATTTTCCATTTACAAAAACTTCAACGGTAAATCGTTTTTCAGTAAAGCTAAAAATATGATGTTGAATAACAAGATTAACTTTATTTTTATTCGGTAAAGTAAAATCATAACTCTTTTTTCTCCAAAATGTAAGATACTTTATGTATACAGAAATTAAACCCACCAGTGTTTTCTTAAAAACTTCTTTCCCATTATAATATGCAAATATTTGGGAAGTAACAAATGGTCTTCGATATTGTACTTTTAGTTTGTTTTTTCCAAGCTTAACAACTAAAGTGTTTAATTCTTTTTTTGCTGGGATCTTACCCTGGTTAATTTTAATTAGCATTGATGCAGCATGAACTATTGTATAAATTCCCCAGTAAGACATAATAGCAAACAATATTAAAAAAAAACCATAAAAAAAACCGAAAGGAGAAGTTAATGTATTGATAAACCCCATTCTCAATCCTAACCAAATTAATCCAAGCAAAAATATGAAAGGGAAAAAAATCATAACAGGTAAAAATATAACTTGCCTCTTAAAATATTTTTTTGCTTTTTGTAAATCCATAGAAAAAAGTAAAATTTAAGAACTTATAAATGTTTTTATTTAAGAAAAAAGAAAAAAAGAAAAAACAAATCTCTTTATTTTTCCTATTCCTCGACTTTCTTCAATTTAACGTATTCACTAATCCTTACTCGCAAGTCATAGATCTCTTCCAACTTAAGATGAAGAATTCCATCCAAATCTTTCCAATCTTTTTCTGTTAAAAGATCAGTAATATCTTCACGCTTAATTTTTTCTCTAAGCTGTGGTTCAATCATATCTTTGTACATATGTATAGCTGAACCTGAAGAGTAGCACTTACTAATTAGTAAACCTACTGTTGCTAAAGTTCCAATTCCAATTGTTAATAACATTTTATTATTCCTCCATATTTTATTGTCTAACGACACATTATCATTTTCATAGTATTTTTTACATACCAAAAAATTTATTTTATCCAGAAAGCTAAGGTTTCATTTCCAAGTTTTTGTTAGGTTTTCAGGCCAAACTTTTATTTAAGAAACTTATCTTAGCGAAATAACTATTAAAACAAGAATTCAAAGTACAACTTTTTAGTTTTGTATTGTTTCATTTTAAGTTATAGAAGAAAAAATAGTATATAATCATTCCTCTCCATTTATGGTGCAAATTAAGAAAATTATATAAAGTTGTTAATCTTTGAATATTTTATGGGAATTGAAGAAAAAACTGAAATAGTTAAACAAAATGAACACTTAAAAACTATTGAGAATGTATTTCTAAAAAGGATAAAAAATGTTAATACTTGTTTGTACAGATTTTTTGAAGAAAACGAAACTTATGATTGGAATAACATTAAAAAAGAATTATCTGTGTTATACAATGGATTACCTGAACTATTAAAAAAGAAACATCAACAAGAATATGACCAGATAACAAAAACAATAGGAAATTTTTCCAATTCAATATTTCAAGAAAAATTATATTAACTTTTTATTCTGCCCAATAATCTTGGTAACCGCGCATTAAACCATCAGGAGATAGTTGGGTTAAATTCAGTTTAACTTTCCTATCACCGCAAGAAAAAACAAGCTCATCCTGTTTTTTAAGATAAGCATCTCTAATCTTAAACATGATTTCTTCTTCTTTAAGCGGAAAGGATTCCATCCCTAACAATTTTTTAAGAGCCATTTACATCTATTCTCCAATTTACAAAAATTAATGATACCAATTTTTAATCTAAACTTACTCTAACTACAACTACAATTACAATATTCAATAAACAAATTCATCTGTAGATTCAGCAAATTTTAAAGGTTCATCGTCATCATCTTGAAGCCCTTTAACATAACCTTGCATAAACCCAGCCTGTTCATGGTCTAAAGTGTCATCAGCGACCATCTCTTCCCAATCATCTTCAGAATATACACTCTTACTCACTTTCTCTGAACTTTCATTATCACTTTTACTAGACCTAAATTTTCTTGGATACATTTTTAACCACCCCGCAATATGTGTATAACTAGCACATATTTAATAGCATAACATTTAAATATAAATACTTTTCCTAAATACTATATAGGTGTAAATATAGTGTATATGCCTAATTGGAATATTTTCGAAGTATTTGGATTTAAACATAAGGGGGAATGAGAAACGCAAAAGTTTCTAGTCACTCCTCGAAAACTCGGAGGGAATTAAAATGGAACAAGCAAAAATGATAAATCATTTTTTAGTTCTATTTTAACAACTAATAAGAAACATTAGGAGGAATTAAAATGGAATATAGAAAATTAATCTCATTTGGAAAAAGCAGTTTTGTAGTCTCATTACCAAAAACCTGGATCAAACAGAATAAATTGGTTAAAGGAGACTTGATTTATTATGACGAAAAAGGCAGTAACATTATTTTAAGTGCTAATGATAACACAAGGGGCGAACAAGAAAAAGAAATTACTATTGGTGTTGATGGAAAAAGTATCCGTCGATTACAACGTGAAATTATCTCTGCTTACATTAAAGACCATAAAACAATTACTCTTACTGGAACAACCCTGAAAGAAAAAGCTAAAGAAATTCAAAACACAATCCAAAACTTGATGGCGTTGGAAGTCATGGAACAAACTTCAAAAAAAATTGTTGCCAAAGATTTCCTTGACATGAACAACATTTCAATTTTTAATTTAATTAGAAAAATTGATGTTATTTTAAGGTCAATGATTGATGACTGTGAACAAATGTTTACTGAAGATAATTATGAAAACATTTCGCACCGAGACCATGATGTTAACAGGTTAACCTTTCTTATTTTTAGAGTTGTAGAGTTTGGTTTAAACAATTCTTCGTTTACGTACAAGAAATATAACCTTAGTAGTCATGACCTTTTAAACTTGTGGTGGTTTGTGTTTAACATGGAAGCTATTGGAGACGAAGTTAAAAGGATTGCTCGTTACATGAACAATGTTAAATTGGACAAAAAAGAACAGGAAAAGTTCCTCAAATTACTAAATGAAACTAAAGGTGCATATCTTAAAATGATGAAAGCATTCCATAACAAAGATATTGAAATGGCTCACACTGTTTTAGAATCAAAAGAAGAGATTATTAAAGAGTGTGAAAATATTTATTTGAACAATAAAAAGGTTGAAAATGTTGGCCTTTTAATCGAAAGAGTAAAAGGAATGATTACTAACGTCCATAATTTAGGAAGAGTAATTTACCAATCAACTTTCACTCCATAGTAATTACTAGTAGAAAGATTTATAAACCAGATTATAGAATTTATAAGATATGGTCGAGGAGTGGACATTAAGCGATTTAGAAGATAAGGTAAGATCAAAAAAATTATTATCTCTTTCTAGTAAATCTGCTGTTTATAAATATGAACTTAATGATGGCAGAACAATTATTGGTAAATCTTATGACCATTATGACACTCCCGAATATGAAAAAGCGTTTAAAGATAAAACAAGCTTAGTTGATGAAAGTTTTTATAAAAATCCTCGCCATTATTTTAAAAAAGAGTTAAAAATTTTAACTTGTTTATCTCCAACAAACGTTTCTCCACAACCTCTTGCTTACGTTAAGAAAAATTCATTAATTTTAATGGAATATATTGAAGGAAAACCTTTTAGTGATTTATTCGTTGAAGAAGAAGTTAAATATGTTAAAAGAGAAACAAAAGCGGGGGAGAAAATTACAAAAACAGATCTTAACATTGCCAAAAATAGATTAAGAGACAGACTTATTGATAATTTGGAACATTATTACAAAGAAACAGCCCCACTTCACAAAAATATTGTTAAACAATGTTTAGACAAATATGGAAATTATACTGGGAAAAATAACCCTACATTAAAAATTAGAAGTCAACATGAAGAAGAAACTCGTTTCAGGCATGCAGTTTACAAAATGGTTTATGGCTTCAGTAAAGAATTTAAAGAGAATCATCCTGCATTATATGATCAAGAAAAATTAATCAAAAGAAATACTAGAAAAACTTTATGGGACAAAGCAAAGAATGACATTAGAACTTATTTAAATAAAAAAAACATAATTTTTGACGATTTTGTAACTGATTTTTTAAGTAGGTACCATAACTTAATTTATGGTGAAGATAAACTTAATAATAAAAATGTGGGTGAACTTTTAAAAAAAGGAAAAATAAGAATGGTTCAAGGGGATGCTGGTCCACAAAATTTTATCCATATTCCTAACAGAAAAGGAAAAATTATTGATTTTAATGAATCAAGACTAGCTAACCCGCATTTAGACATAGTTTCTGCTTTGTTTAACATTTATAGTATGCCAACAGAAAGTAGGGTTCCCCGATATATTGGAAAATTTTGGGAAAAAACTCCACAAATTAATGAAGCATACCCAGACTTTCACGAATTTCATGCTGGTTGCATGGCCACAAGATTATACAAAGATTTCTTAATTGCAGCTAATAACAGCAATTTTTCAGATATAGAAATTGAAAGGTTTGCTGCTGGTCATCCACGTTTTAATGGTTTAACAAAAGAAAATAGATATATGCTTTTCAAAAAAGATAGAATTGTTGATATGCTTTACATGTTTCCTTATTATATGTTTGAAGATGGATACAAAGTTGTTCTTGAACCATCCCAAAAAAAGAATGAATTAAGAGAATTGTTAAATCTTACTCGAGAATTTTTGCACAAAACTTACATTGGATTATTACCAACAGAAAAGTATATTGGAATTAGAGTGGATGAGATTGGTACTGAGGGGAACAAGAATTCAAATGAATCTTAACGATTATTTAGAACCAGCAATCAAAGTTGCCGAAGATTGTGGTGATATTCTTGCTGAACGCCAGTATAATTTTAGTTCTTTACAAAAAATGGACAAATCTCCATCAACCATTTATGACCAATTAGCTAGTATGAAAATTAAAATGTTTCTTGAAGAGCATACTCCTTTTTCTGTTTATACTGAAGAAGAAGATGATCCAGAAAAAAGATTTCAAAAAGAAACTTTTTGGTGGTCTGACCCCATTGATGGAACTTCTGATTTTATTAAAGGTAAAGATGGATTTTGTGTTTCTATCGGTTTAGTTCATCAAAATCAACCAATAATGGGTGTGGTTTATCAACCTAAAAAGAAATTACTTTATAGTGCTATTTTAGGAAACGGCGCTCATTCAAAAAAAAAAAATGAGATTGAACCCAGTCCAATTCTTGTTAACAAAGATAAAACCAGACATTTAATTGGCGTCTTAGGAACAAGAAGCACTCAACGAATTGAAAAGATATACCAAAAATTGGGTTCGCAAGTAAACATTGGCCCTTATGGTGGATTTATTTGTAAAGTTTTAACTGTTGCCCAAGGTATAGGTGATGTTTATGTTAAAACAAACTCACGTTGTAATGAATGGGATAGTTGTGCAATAGACATTATCCTAACTGAAGCAGGTGGAACTTTAACTAACCTTCTTGGAGAAAAATTAACCTATAACAAAATTAGCCCTATACACCGTAAAGGCATTGTTGCTAGTAACAATCTTAACCACGGAAAAATAATTTCTTTATTAGAAGATTATTTAGTTTAATTTCTCTTAGAACCACATTTATTATCGTAACACTTATATATTCTAAATATTTAATTATCTTTATTAATAGTTATAAAATTTATTATTAGAGGTGATTATAATGGTAAAAAAAGAGAAAGTATCGAAAAATGAATCATTACAAAAAAAAATATTCTTAAAAAAAGAAAGTTCTTGGTTAGAACTTAACAAAAATCAAGTTTTCAAATTTACTGAAGGTTATAAAAAATTCATGTCAAAAAGTAAAACTGAAAGGTTGTGCGCAGAAAACGTGATTTCTATCTTAAAAAAGAACGGGTTTAAAGAAATGAGTTCTGTTAAGAAAGCTAAAGCAGGTGACAAAATTTACAAATTGTTCAAAAATAAAGCGGTTTTTGCCACAGTTATTGGAAAAAATAATCAACAATGGCAATTGATTGGTAGCCACCTTGATTCTCCAAGATTAGATTTAAAACCCCTTCCTGTCTATGAAGATTCGGGGTTAGGATTAATTAAAACACATTATTATGGTGGAATAAAAAAGTATCATTGGGTCAACACTCCCCTATCAATGCATGGAATTATTTTCACTAAAGCTGGTAAGAGAGTAACAATTTCTATTGGTGATAAAGATTCTGAACCAAAATTTATTATTCCCGATTTGTTACCACACTTAGCAAAAAATCAAATGGAACGTAAAGCTCCAAAAATTGTTGAAGGTGAAGAATTAAACATTCTTGTTGGCCATTTACCAATTAATGATAAAAAAATTAAAGAACAGGTGAAATTTACAATTTTAAAATATTTAAACGAAAAATATGGACTGGTTGAAGAAGATTTTGCTACTGCTGAACTTGAACTAGTACCAGCATCTAACCCAATGGATATTGGGTTTGATAGTGCTTTAATTGCTGCTTATGGACAAGACGATAAGGTTTGTGTTTACACTTCATTGTTAGCTTTACTTGAAACTAAAAATCCAAAAAATTCTGCTGTCGCTTTTTTTGCGGATAAAGAAGAGATTGGTTCAATGGGCGATACTGGAGCAGCAAGTTTTATTCTTAAAAATTTTGCTGACCAATATGCAAAACTAGTAGGATTAAATTGTCAAGTGTGTGATTTGTTTGAAAATTCTAACGCCGTATCTGCAGACGTAACTGCTGGAATGAACCCTAACTATAAAGATGTCCATGATCCATGTAATGCTTCTTTCTTAGGTAGAGGTGTTTCAGTAGAAAAGTATGGTGGTGGCGGTGGAAAATATTCTACCCATGATGCAAGTGCTGAATATATGCAATATATCAGAAATATTCTGGACAAGAACAAAATTGCTTGGCAAACTGGCGAGTTAGGAAAAATTGATTTGGGCGGCGGTGGAACAATTGCAATGTTCATTTCTCGTTATGGGATGAATTGTCTTGATGCCGGACCTTGCATTTTAGGGATGCATTCCCCGTGTGAAGTTGTTAGTAAAGCAGACGTTTACTCTTCCTATCTGTTTTATAAAGCATTTTTTTCTAATTAATTTTTTAATTTTATCTTTTATTTTATCTTTTTTACAATACAAATCTTTTTAAAAGATTTAAGTTTAGTTTAGATTAACAAATACAAAATAGGTGATGTTAAAAATGGAAGAAGAACAAAATGTTGAACAAACTGAAACTCCTGAAGAAGCTCCTTCTGCTGAACAATTAGTTGAAGAATCTAAGGAAGAGGAAACTACTGAGGAAGAAACTCCGGCAGAAGAACCAGCACCAGCTGAAGAAGAAACTCCGGCAGAAGAACCAGCACCAGCTGAAGAAGAAACTCCGGCAGAAGAAGAAGTAGAAAAGAAAGAAGAAGCACATAAGGAAGGTTTCGGAGAGAAAGTTCATCATGTTGTGGAAAAAGTTGAAGAAGCTTTACATCTGAAGAAAAAAGAAGAAAATTCAGAAGAAAAACCTGCAGAGGAAACTCCAACTGAAGAAGAAGCACCTAAAGAAGAATAAACTTTTCATTTTTTTTCTTTATTTATTTCTTAAACAAATTTTAATGCAAATATCCAGAAGTTGAATCATTACTAGGATTAGAAGCATAACCTAAATTAAGCGAATTTGAAGGTTCGTAGGTTAAATTATTACCATTTGAAGTAAAATATTTGTTTGAACCATTAGGCAAACTTAGATTTAAATAATCAGAACTTTTTTTCTCCGGTGGAAGTACATTATCTGGTGGTGTATGAAGAATATCTAACATACTTAATTGTCTTGCTTTTTCTAAATAATCATCATCTTTTTTCTGGCCAATATATTTACTTGGATCAGCTTGCACACTAGCAATATATTTCATTACTGAATTCCATTCGTGTTTAGCTACTTGATCTAATTGCACCATTTTAATCATTAATTATTTTATTGTGACGTAATTGTCAGTATCTTCTATTAAAAGGCAAATTAGAATATAAGTGTTTCCTTGAAAAGTGCGACAAAAATGTCAATATTTGAGAGAAATTAATTATTGCTCATTTTCTAACATTAAATCACTATATGAACAAGAAACAAGGTCCTCATTATTAATGCCTAAAAGCTGCATATAATCTTTACACTGCGTTAAAAGTTTTTCTCGACCTAAATTTCCGTCAAGGTCAATAGCTTCAATCTCGCAATATCCACCTAAACTTTTAACATCATCTAAATGAAATTTAACATTATCAATAAAGTAAATTTCTCTTTTTTTATCAACAACTACTAAAGTTCCGCAAGCTGCTTCTAAAGCGGCTTTTAATCCCGGTTTTGGCTCGTTCTTGTACAAGATAACTTGAGACTCTTTCGGACCTTCTTGATCATTACGTTGATAAAAAACTAAAGCATGTTCAATATTGCCTTCCCTTAACTTTAATCTTCCATGAGCAACTTTAAAATAAGTATCAATCTGATGGTCCAAACCTTTATAATCAGCATTTCTTGATTTAAGAATTTTTCTAACATGTTCTATATCGGAACATTTAACTTTAATTTCAATGTTAAGATGCATAATAAAAAATGTTATAGCAATGATATTTATGTTTTATTGTTCGCAATAACTTAGTTTCAAGTTTATAAGAATTTAAATAATATCAACCATTAACATTAATTATGGACATTACAAAAAGAATAATTTCGACATTATATGATGTACACCAGAACGGAATAAGCCAGATTGAAAAAGTTGCTGAAGAGTTAAAGTTAGAAATTGAAACTAATCCCCAGGTGTTAGGAATTTATTGTTATTCAGGAACACCAATACCGGTTGCTTATTTTAAAGGAATAATAAATTATTTCTCAAATAAAAATTAATTAAAAAAGAGTAGCGGAGGGAAGACTTTCAAACCGAGGGTTTGTAACTCCCTTACGGAATTTGAACTTCCGACCTCCGGGTTATGAGCCCGGCGGGCACTCCTAGCTGCCCCACCCCGCTATAATCATAGAAAAAACAAGCTCATTTAAAAACGTTTCTCTAACTAAAACTAATTCTCTAAAACCATAACACTTAAAAACCAATCATTTTTTTTCTTTTTCAGATGATTAACAAAAAAGGAAGTGCCGCTTTAGCAATCGTAGCTGTAATTTTAGCTTTATTAATACTTACAATTTACTTAGTTAATATTGCCCAAAGAGAATGTGAAAGTAACCGTGATTGTTCAGATAACGCTTATTGCGGAACAGATTATGAATGTCATCAATTCCCTGAACAAATTGTGGTTAAAGAATCTAATTACATCCCTGCAACTTTAATTTTCGGAATATTTTTAGTAGTTGCCGCTTATATATTTCGTGGCGGAAAAATTCCTTTCCTGAAAAAAAAAGAATAAATATTTAAATTAACACTTCCTTGATAAAAGTAAGGTAAAATAAAATGAAACAAAACCCACCATATAAACATCTTGTACAGAAAATTCATCTTTGCGGTCCAACAAGTATCCAGATGATTCTCTTCAGAAGAGGACACTGGATTGAACAGGAATGGTTAGCTATGAAAATGGGCACCAGGATTAGAAGTGAAAATTCACACATTTTTAATGCTAATTTTGAAACAAATGAAGAGGGAGATGCAGGAATTAGAATTGAAGAATTTAGCAAAATTAAAGATTTTCTAGCAGAATACAAATTAGAAATAGAAATCATTACTACCAACAAAATTAAAGATTTAAAGACACTTATTATTAATAATATTTCTAAAGGCAATGATTTGATAATTAATTTTAACAGAATAGTTTACAATCCACAAAAAAATTGGGGACATTATTCATTAATCAACGCGATTGATGAAGATACAGGTGAGATAGAATTATGTGACCCTTCAGGTAATGATAAATATTATTGGAAAACTTCTTTAGAAAAATTGAACGAAGCCATTTTACCCAAATGGGACGGAAAAGATAGAGGGATTATTATTGTTAAAGAAATTGATCAAACAAAAGCTACCTAAACAAACCATATCCTGGCAGAAAAGCAGAATAAAGTTCTCCCACAGCTAAATTTTCTAAATTGTTAATTTCCTTACCAGTACAAGAAACCCTCATACAATGAACAAATTCTTCAATATTCTTTTTATTATCTAAACATTCAGACCTTAATTCACGACAAAACTGATAATTTTCTTGATGTACCTGATACTTTTTGAAATGAACAGTAAAGTTAGCAAAATAACCTAAAGTTAAAACTGCTCCACCAATAACAAGCATATTCTTTATATTCTCTTTCATTAATAAGCGATTTTCATGAATTTGTTTAAAAATTCTTCTATACTCTAGAATTCAGTTAATTTTCGTTGTTCTTTCTTATTTTTCAACAACTTACTTTCTTTTAATAACAAGTTAAGGTCAAAACTAAACTTTCTTTTAATTAATTCCGTTGCGTACTTAAACATTAATTCTTGGGAGGCAAACGAAATTGGTTTTTTAGATAAAGATTTTCGAGTAGCTTCCCGACAAACCCAAACACCTAAAGGAACATTATATTCAGAAGAAATAAATCGTAAAACTAAAGCAGATTGTTGTCGTTTGTTTGCTTTCATTTTCTCAATAACAGGTAACCTGGCCGCATAATAACCACCAGCACATTCTTCTGCATAACTTTTTCTTCCTTTATAATTTTCATAATCAGTAGAATAAAAGTTTCCGGCTTTACTCCACTCATTAACTTTATGGCCAAGATACATTTCAAACAGTTCATAACTCCAAACTTCTGGGAAAAAAAGAACCAAATAGTAATTGCCCCACTCACCGCCAAAATGAAGCTGATAATCTCCAACAGAATAATCTTTAACTTCTTTAAGTAAATCTTTACCAACCGTATCATCAACAGCAGTAATACTCCAACGAGTTGGCACCAAGATTCGGTTTTTTTTTAATCCCGTATTACCAACTGACATTAATTTAGTAAGAAAATTTTCTTCAAAACCTTTCTTGTATAAAGAAATGATTCCTGGTGCGGATTTCAGGTCTGTATCAGAAACAACACGTTCTACACGAGTATCAACTTTAGGGTTAGAAGTTATTTTTGCTTTTTGTAATTTACTTGCCGGACCGAAAGGGATTATTTCTTTTTGTGGTTTAATGTTAAGTTGTGGAATTTTAGTTAAGTTAACTTCCAATTCTACAGCTTTCTTGGCCATTCCAACTTCTTGAATAATTTCTAAAAATTTGTTAGGTTTACGGGCATCATTAATTTTTCCCTGTGTCCTACTATTAACTAATCCGTACCTTAAAGAAGCAATATTTCCAATAGGGAATCTACCCTTACTCCATAAGTTAGGAGAATCATAATGAGACGTATCACCGCCAAATTGTGGAGAAAGAAAACCAACATTAATGTTTGGATATCCATAACGACCAATGAATGGTGCTGGTGAACTACCAGAAAAATTTTGTTTGAAATTTTTATTTATGTTAATGTTAGGAATTTGTTCAAGATCTTTATACTTCACTCTTTGAATGTTCACAAAAGTTAAAGAGATAACTGATTTATATATATTTTGTATACTTGTCCAGTGGGTAGTGGGCACCACTTTTTGCTCATAACAGAAGTTGAAATATTATAACAAAGTACCCCTTTTCTTAAATCGTTCTGAAATCCAATCAAACAAAGGTTCAGATTCAGAATCTTGAACATTTTCAATTAATGATTTTGCATCTTCTCTTCCCATTAAAGCACTGAAAAAAATTTCTGCTCTCTCACTAATTCTATTTTGATACATTTTCCAGTCCGGCCAAAAATTTTCAACGGGTAAAACGTAAATCTTTTTTTCAACTTCAACGTAACTTCCTTTACCAAACTCATCTTCTACTCGTTTTTTACTTTTTTCCATATAATACAACTTACTATTATTTTCTTCTTTTTCAACATAAAACCTTTCCCGACGTTTTTTACCATCAACTTCCATTAAAAAGTAATGTTTATTTTTTTCTTCGTCATACATTAATCTATTAAGGTCCCAATCACAAAAAGTAATTTTTTTGTTATCCATAAAGCCAATATATTGTTCTTTATTTTTGCTGTACCACAACAAATCTTGTTTATCAATATTACCAATAGCAAGTGCATCTAAACTTGAATAAAAGTTTTCTACAGCTTCTTTTTCTTCTCCAGAAAAAATTTTTCCTAAATAATCATTATAACATTCCATCTCAAAAATGTTTAAATTAAACATTGGTTCCTCGCTTTCTTTAATCCCTTCCCAAGCACCGCAACGTTGATAGTAAATCTTTTTACCACTTTTCTTTTGATCTTTTCTTCTTTCAGAAGGATGTTCAGTAAGGAAAACCTTTTCAATTTCATCTACTAAAATGAATGGAGCATCATCGCTAGCAATTTTACTTTTGTTTCCTTTCAAATAGAGTACGTTATTCTGGGAATGTACCAGTGTAAGATTATTTTTTGCTAAATAGTAATCAATTGTTTTATATACATGGTTAAACTTATTTTCTAGTTCGTCTGTATTTACACCATAAATTGCAGAAATTCTTCTTTCTTGATTTGATTTACTAATCCAGAGATTTAATAAAACTTGTAATTTTTTATCTTTTAAACCTAGTTCTTCAATAAAATCAGGACCATAATAATTTAACGAAGATTGAATACTGTTTTGGTCCAAACTTGAACTGCGAAGTTTTTTTAGTAAGAAAATATCATTTTTTTCTTCCGCCACATTACTTAAATGATTATAGATCATACTAAAAAAACTTACTTTCGAATCATCTAAAACATTTCCGTGTTCAACTTCATGCGCATTTTTAAGTTTTTCATAACGAAATTTTGTATATTTGTAAAAAATATAATCTTTAAGTGGCCATTCAAAAACTGCATCTTCAAACTGTGATAAATAAACACTTCTAACATTATCACTTTTGTGTTTATCAACATATGCAAACAGTTCATCAGCAATAGGCCCATAACTTTCTTTTTCATTAGACATTGATTCTAAAGATGATTTAATTTCTTCTCTAAAAAATCTGCCCAGGGGAATATAAACTTTGTAAACATTTTGAAAAAAGCCAACATCTTTTTGTTTAGGGAAATTCTTTGCTTTATGTCTTTGATAATAGTTTCTTGCTCTCTGTTCAGCTTTAACAATGTTATCAAAACGTGGCATCATCTCTGAACGCCAAGTACCGTTTCTCTTATAATAAGCACGGTTAAGAAATTTGTCTACTCTTTTTGGATCGTGATAAAGTAGGAAAGGGTCTACCCGAAACAAACCACTCATAAAACTGACATCTTTTAGAACTTTATCATGCCAATCTGATTGAAATATTTTAATCAGTTTTTCTAAATCTGTATCTGCATAAAAACATTGTAATTCTCCCGCTGTTGCTTCCAAATCCTCAATCTCGTTAAGTTTCTTACCTGAAAATTTTTCTAAAATACTTATTGTATCTTTACTTAAATGGTCCCACTTGCCGGTTCTCCTCCCGATTTCCATTTCTCTACCATTACGGTAATTAATAATTTTTCCAAGCTCATCTTCTTCTAGATCGAAACCCTCTTTTTCATCTAACCAACTAGAAAGAGTTACTAATTTACAATTTGCTAAAATCTTTTTATTATAATTAGCTTTTGCAGGTCTTAGCGGATCTAAAACATCTCGGGCAGGAATTCCTACTCTCTCAAAGAAAGGCACAGTAGAAACTTTTCTCGGTTCCCGGTTAAGGCTACCAATTCTAAATTCACCGTGCTTTTTTGGTTCTAAAAAATCATAAGAAGCATTGTATGCGGCCATGGTTGAAGCCCCACTTTGGTTAATTTCTCTGGTTGTATCTCTGATTATTTCTTCAGCACCAGAATAACCATCTTCTATTTTTGTTTTTGTAAATCGATCTTTTCTAACTCTACCCCGGGATTTTATTTTTCGATTAAAAACATCCCGCAGGAATTTCATCCAACACATCGCTCCTTGGACAGTACCAGCATGAATTGTTCCATATTCAAAATTTTCCCAATCAACAACATACATCGTTTCTTTCTTAATATCATTATCATTACGCATCCGCACAAATTTAATATGTTTAGAAACATCTTTTTCAAAAGATAACATTACTCGTTCATAATCATAATTTGGTACTACTTCACAACCACCTAACCGTTCTCCTCGAGAGATTAATCGTTCTATCCCAGCATATAACTTATTTCTGGCAGTTATAACTTCTTCAGTTAATTCTCCACCAATAGATCTAACGATAGGAAGTTCTTTATTATCGTGGTTTGCAATGAAATATTTTTCCAGATCGTTCCTGATTCGAGACATGTTACTTTTAGAAATTTTTCTTTCTCTTGATTCTAAATAATTTTTTATTTCTTGATCATATTCTCTAACAAGTTTATTAGTTCTTTTTCTGTAACGTAAAATTGAAATTAAATCTTCATTAACAATTTTTACAATACTTCCTTCAGGAGCAATGTTAATCTCGCCACATTCTACATAATGACCTTTAAGAAAATCTTTTGGTAATGGACTAGGGACATTATCTTTAATAGTTTTATCTTTTTTTACTCTACCTCTTAACGGATGACCAAGTTCTAAAAATGATAAAACGTCTTCAATAGTATCTTTATGTTTCTTACGTTGATAATAAGGTAAATTTCGCATATTTTTGCTGCTAAAAAGTACTGTTTTCAAATCATCAATACTAACAAGATTATTTTTTTTAACTGCAATCCTTTTAAGTCGCTCTTGTGCTTCTTCACTACTTAACAAATAATCAAAAATTCTTTTCCCTCTATTTTTATAATCTCTATTTTGCTGATTATCTTCATGTAACTTTGCCCAATTAAAATGGTCTCTTAGTTGAGTTAATGAATAATGTCTTGGACCCATTAATCTAATAGGCACATCTATTTGAAGAACAGGATACTTACCACCAACGATTCTGCGCTTAAGCTTTTTCAAATGTGGATTAATATCAATTTTCTCAATAATTTTCTCGATCTTATCACGTTCTTCAGGTTGAAAAGCTAACGTAGAAGCAGTATGAATATAATTCTTTATCCAGAACCCGCCAAGACCTTTAAGGTTCATATAGCCGACCCACTGATTAAATTCAAACTCTCTCAGAACAGTTTCTAAATTATCCGCCATGGAAGTTCAGGGTAAGAAATGATTTATATGTATTTATAGCCTCTAAATAGATGATTAGATGATTAGATGATTAGATGATTAGATGATTAGATGATTAGATGATTAGAT
>CAZQLW010000024.1:0-6773 GCA_964594395.1 uncultured Methanosarcinales archaeon
TATTATTATTATTATTATTATTATTATTATTATTATTATTATTATTATTATTATTCTTGACAGGTTAGCACCAGATTAAACTTATATGTTCAAAAAAAGAGGTTGAAAAGATGAAAGATAAAAAATTATTTTATATGATGTTTTTGGTTTGTGTGATTGCAATATTTGCTTATTTAGTTATGGCTGAGTTTGCTGGTGAAGCAGTTAGTGTGGTTAGCCCTGCGGCTGATGCAAATTATAGTGGAAACTTATTACTTAATGCAACATTAAATAATACTGATGAAACTCAAAATGCTACCAATGTAACGTTCTATTTTTTTAATGCAACAAGTGGAACGTTGGTATATAATACAACTGTTTTAAACACTTCTAACGTAAATCAAACAAGATTTAATGCTACCATTGATTCTTCTACTCTTTTAGCAGACGGGACTTACAATTTAACTGTTAATGCTACTAATGTTTCCGAGGCTCTTTTAGAAAATAGTACTATTACTGGAATACAAATTGATAATACTAATCCTTTAGTAACAATTAATACTGCAAATAATACTTTCCTTGGTTCTGTAACTACTAGTTTAGTTTTTAATGTAACTGTTACTGATTCTGGGTCGGGAGTTTTAACTACCGCTGATTTACAAAATAATTCCGAAACAAATGAATCTGCATCTCAAGTAGGAACTGCAACTTCAAGAGAGTTTAATCGAACAGTTGTTACGGGAGAATTGGCAGAAGGTGGAAATACATTAACTGTTGTTGTTAATGATACAATCACTGCAGCTAATGGAGGGATTAATACTAATAGTTCTGAAACAATTACTGTTTGGCTTGATACAACTACTCCAACAGTAACACTATTTACTCCTGCTAATTGGACTTGGACTGACGACTTTACTCCTGACTTTGTATTTAATTTTACTGATGATAATTCGCCGAATGCTAGTTGTGAATTGTTTATTGATGGTACTGGTTATGGTATAAACAGTACAACATTAAATGATACTCAGACAACTATGACTGCAAATACTAGTTTAAGTGCAGGAGCATATACTTGGTTAGTTAATTGTACCGATTTGGGTAGTAATATTGGAACAATTTCTGATCCATTTTTTTTAGATGTACTTAATGTGGATATTGTAACGCCTACGAATGCAACTTTTATAAATGATACCGCTACAAGTTCTCTTGATTTTAACTTTAGTTTTTTGAGTGGTCTTATTAATAGTACTGCAGAAAATAATGTTTCCTGTGAATTATGGGTGACAAATTCTAGTGGTGATTATGTTGCTAATGGTGTTAACACAACTGCTTTAAACAATACTAACATGACTATTACTAACAACCAAACTCTTGTTTATAATTTGAGTACAAATTGGACTATTAATTGTTCTTATAATAGTACTCAAATAACTGCGGTTGATAATAGTTTTTATACGTTTGGTGTAGACAATGAAACACCTTATGGAGTAAGTGTTAGTTGTACTGAAGTACCCATCGGAGCTGATCGGATTTGTACTTGTTCCGCGTCAGACAATTCTGTGGCTATGGGTGGAACTTTAACTTACGCTTATTCAGGCGATTCTACTGCAACATCTGGAACTACTATTGCAACTTGTACTGCTACTGATCCGTTTGGTTTTACAGCCACCGGTACGGGTAGTTATACCGTTACCGCTGCTAGTT
Organism: uncultured Methanosarcinales archaeon; assembly: GCA_964594395.1. Lineage (GTDB taxonomy): Archaea > Nanobdellota > Nanobdellia > Woesearchaeales > GW2011-AR9 > CAZQLW01. Next base: position 1,684 of record CAZQLW010000024.1, read on the forward strand.
CTACTTCTTCTGCTGGAACTGGTGGTTCATCAAGTACTAGTTCAGTTGGTGTATATGCAAAAGAAGTTTGGAACTCTGTTGATTCGGGCACAACTACGGTTTTGGAAGTTAATAATGGCGAGATAGGAATAACTGCGGTTGAATTTGATGTTTCTAAAAAAGTTTATGGTGCATGGATGAAAGTAGAAAAGAAAGCTAGTTTACCTAGTTCAGTTAAAACTTTTAGTGGCGATACTTATCGTAAGATTCAAATTACTAAAGGTAGCGCTTTGAAAGAAGATGTTTTAGTTAATCCAACTATTGATTTTAAAGTACCTAAAACTTGGTTAACAGAAAATAAAATTGGTAAAGCTAATATTGCTTTACATCGGTACGTGGATGATAATTGGGTTGAATTATCTACAACCATGGGTGAAGATGATGGTACTTATGTCCATTATTCAGCTGAAACGCCTGGTTTTAGTTATTTCATTATCGGTGAAAAAGTTGGAGCAGTATCTTTAACCGTAGAAGAGGTAGCTGAAGAAGTAGCTGAAGGTGGAGAAGAAGCCGTTGTGGAAGAAGTTGCTGAAGGAACTGCAGAAAGCGAAGAAGCGCCAAGTAAGTTCCCTTGGAAATGGGCGGTCGTAATAGTTGTGTTAGTAATTGCGATTGCTGTTTTGATTTGGCTATCTAAAAAAAATTAAATTTTTTCTTATTTTTTTCTTTCTTTTTTTAAACGATTTTTAATTATTGGTTTGTAAAGTTTTTCCGGGAAATATAAAGCTTTGTAAAGTTTAAACTCCTAAAAATGGGCTTCTTTATAACTTTAAAACTGTTTCTGAAAAAGTGTCTTTATAAAGTAACTCTTCCCTCAACATAGGGTGGTCAACGAGAATGTTTATGATCAGAAAAAGTAAAAAAACTTGGAGGTTTAATAAAATGACAAAAACAATGAAAAAGATGTTTGCTCTGGCTGTATTGGCAATTTTTATGTTAAGTATCTTACCGGTAGCTTTAGCGGAAGAAGAAACGGGGACCGGGGTTGAAGATGTACCTGCTGTTGATGGAACTGAAGATGTTCTTGAAGAACCAGTTAAGGGTAAAGAAAACAAAGTACCACCAAAGAAACAGGTGAACATAAAACAGAAATCAAAGAAATTTTTAGAAGAAACAAAAGAGAAAATAAGAAATAATCGAGAAAGGTATAACAAACTAAAAGAGAAACAAAAAGAAGCTAAACAGTTTGTTGAAAAACATCGAGAAAGACTTAACGAACTTAAAGGTAAAGTTAACAAGTGTGAAGGCGATGATTGTAAAGAGTTCAAAAAGAACTTAAAAGTTGGCGTTAAGAATCATTTAGTTAAAACTAGTGATTTAATTGCTCGGTCTGTGGAAAAACTTCTTGACCGGATAGAAAATTCTAACGTAATGACTGATGAAGAAAAGGAAGAAGCTTTAGTTAAAGTTAGGGCTTTAGAAGAAAAACTTTCTGCTAAAAAGGACGAAATTGAAGCTATGGCGGACGAAGCTACTGCTGCAGAAATTCGTGGTAAAATTAAAGAACTGAAAGATCTTTGGAACGAAATTAGAAAGGAACAGCGATGGATCATTACTCAGTTAATTAATAATAAAATGGGTAACTTGGCTGATAAACATGACGAGTTTTATAACTCAATGCAGATGAGAATTTCTAACTTGAAAGAGAAAGGTGCAACTGATGAACAATTAGAAAAAGTTAGAACTATTGCTGAAGAATTTAAAGTAGCAGTGGACAAACTTAAAGCAGATCAAGAAGCAGCAGATGCGGCTTGGGAAAATTCTAAAGTTAGTAAAGAAAGGTTAGAAGATGCTAAAGAAAAACAAATTGTTGTTCGTAAAGACTTAAGAGAAACTAAAGAGCTTTTACGTGAGTTTGTTAAAGAATTTAAGAGTATTGAAGTTGACGAAGTTGATGAGGAAGTAGAAGACGTTGAGGAATCTGAAGTAGGAGAAGCAGAAGAAGAGGAAGCAGAAGAAGATGAGACTGTTGAGGAAGAATCTACTGAGGAAGAGACTACTGGAGAAGAGTAAGGAAACTTTATAACTCTTTTTTCTTTTTTTTTCTTTTGAGGTGAATATGATGATAAAAAAGATAATTATTTTAACAGTATTAATTAGTTTATTATTCCTAGTTGCTTGTAAATCGGAAATGGTAGAGGATTCCGTTCTTGAAGAAGCTTCAGTTGAAGAAGCTTCAGTTGAAGAAGTTTCTAGTTCAGAAGAAGTTGAACTTGATGAAGGGCTTGGCGATTTAGAAGAGTTGGATAGTCTTGATGAAGAGTTTGGCAGTGACGTTAATTTTGACGATTTAGAAGATTTAGACTTGGAATAAGTTTCAATAGTTTTTTATATTACTTTATTTTTCTTTTATTTTAATGAGGTTTAATTGTTTATTATCGTTTTTAGTAATCATTTTATTACTTGTTCCTTTAGTTACTGCTGCAACACTTAAAGGTAGCATCTATAATTCTAATTTAGGGTTGGAATCAGATGTCTTGGTAGAGATAGAAAACCAGAAATATTTATCTAAAGACGGTACTTATAGTTTTGATTTAGAGATGGGTCAATACACTTTAACAGCAACTAAAGGATTGATATCTTCTTCAGAAGAAGTTGAATTAGTTAATGGTGGGACAACTATTTTTGATGTTTTTTTATTGGACAGTTTTGGTGAGGAAGATGATCTTTGGAAAGATACAGAACAAAATTTATTTTCTGAAGATGAAACTGAAGACAGTGGAAAAAGTGGTTATGCGATGTGGCGTTATGTTTTGGGCGGTCTGATTATTTTAGTTTTAATGGTGAGGTTCTTATGGATGAGAAAAAAGTTTGGTTCATTAAGCAAGTTCAGAAAAAAACATAAAATTGAACAAAAGAAAACTGTTCAGGAACATAAACAAGAAATTGCTCAAGAACCTGGATATCTTGATCGTGTAGTTGATATTATTAAGAAACATGATGGCCGGATTCATCAAAAAACTCTTCGGAAAGAGATGTTAGACATTTCTGAATCAAAAGTAAGTTTAATTTTAACTGAACTGGAGCATAAAGGTAAGATTGAACGAGTTAAGAAGGGTCGCGGTAATGTTATTTTGCTAAAAAATTGATTATGAAATCTATCTATTTTACTAGCTATATATTGTATGTTTTTGGGCAAAATATTTAAATTAGCTTTCCACAGGAATTTTTAATGGTGAGGAAGAAAGCTAAAGACATTGAAGATGATCGAACTTTTAGTTTATATCTAAGAAGAATTGGTGAAGAAGTACTTTTAGATAGAGCAGGAGAAATAGATTTAGCTAAACGATTAGAATATTGTCATCAAGAATTATTTTACGGCATTTGTGAACATACTAGAACTAATCGCTTAAAAAATGTGTTTGGTTATCCTTTACTTGTTTCAAAGTTTAAAGAATTATTTGAAACTGAAAAAAAAGTTATTGATAAAGTAAGAAATAATGGACAAAGCAATGAATCATATGAGATTGCTCTTTCTGATTTAGAAGAATTACTTGGTAAAAGAAAAACCAAGAAAAGAACAACATTAATTTATGAGAATATGTTTGAAATATTGTACCATGGTTCTTACCATTTAAACTTAAATGAAGAATTAAGATTACATGAAGATATTGACTTAAAAGAAGCTGAAAATTATCGTGTTAAAAACAGAGTTACTGCAAAAAAATTAGGTTTGTTAAAAGGTTATTTAAATTTAGAAAAAAAATTGAGGAATGAGTTTGTTGAAAGAAATCTTCGTTTAGTTGTAAGTATTGCTAAGAAATATAGTAATCGAGGATTAGGAATTAAAGATCTTGTTCAGGAAGGGAATATTGGTTTAATGAAAGCAGTTGACAAATTTGATTATAAAAAAGGGTACAAATTTTCTACTTACGCAACTTGGTGGATAAGACAATGTGTTACAAGATCAATATTTGATAGTGCTAGAACAATTCGTTTACCTGTTCATGCAATTGAATTTATGAATAAGTGGAGTAAAGCAGATTATGACTTTTTGCATCAATTTGGTCACCAAGGGACAGATATAGAAATTGCTGAACATCTTTATAATGGATTAACTGACCTTGCCAAAGAAGATAAAGACCCTACTAAAATTTTAGCTAGTTATAAGAAATTTAAGAAATTTTCTAAAGATACAATCTCTTTAGATCAACAAGTTGGCGAAGAAGAGGATACTACTTTAGGAAATTTAATCATTGATAAAAAAAGTCCTGATGCAGAAAAGTATTCTTTAGATGATGGATTAGTAATGGCAGTATCACGAGTTTTAAGAACATTAACACCTCGAGAAGAAAAAGTTCTTAGAATGAGATATGGGATTGGTGAAGACTGTGATTATACTTTGGAAGAAGTAGGTCAGGATTTTCATGTTACCCGAGAAAGAATTAGACAAATTGAAGCAAAAGCTTTAGAAAGGCTTCGAAACCCAATGAGAAATCAACGTTTAAGAACTTATATTGATGATTAGAAGATATTTAAAAGATATTTGTGAAGTCATTAATCCCAAAACATTTAAAAATAACTCTCCTCTAACATTTTTAAAATGATATATAACAATTATAATCACTCAGAACTTGAACCGGAAATATTAGAATTCTGGAAAAATCAGAAAGTTTTAGAAAAACTTAGAAAACAAAATATTAACGGGAAAAAATATTATTATTTAGACGGTCCACCGTACACTTCTGGTAAAGTTCATTTGGGAACTGCATGGAACAAATCTCTTAAAGATATTTCTTTAAGGTATAAACGTTCTCTTGGATTAAATGTTTGGGATCGGGCAGGTTTTGATGTTCACGGGTTACCCACAGCTCACAAAGTCATGGCTAGACATAACTTGAAAACAAAAGAAGATATTGAAAAGTTTGGTCTTAAAAAATTCATTAAAGAATGTACAGCTTTTTGTTTAGAAATGGCTGATCAAATGGTGGTTGATTTTCAACGGATGGGTGTAACTTTAGATTATTCTGATCCGTACATGGCTTTAAAGAACGATTATATGGAAGGTCAATGGTGGATGATCAAACAAGCTTGGAAAAAAGATCGGCTTT
>CAZQLW010000024.1:6783-16354 GCA_964594395.1 uncultured Methanosarcinales archaeon
AAAAAGTTATGACTTGGTGTGGTAATTGTGAAACTGCTCTTGCAAAGCATGAATGTGAATATGAACTTCTTAATGAAGATTCAATTTTTTTAAAATTTCCAGTTAAAGGGAAAAAGAAAGAATTTTTAATCATTTGGACAACCACGCCGTGGACAATTCCGTTCAATTTGGCAATCATGGTTAATCCTGAATTAGATTATGTTAAAGCTAAGGTTGCTGGTGATGATGGTGATGAAACTTGGATTGTTGGCAAAGGTTTAGTTGGTCCGCTTGTTCAATCAATAGCAGGTAAAGCACTTACGATTGTTGACGAGTTTAAAGGAGAAACACTTCTTGGGACAGAGTATACTCATCCCTGGGAAAAAGATATCCCTCAGTTTAAAGAATTAAAAAAGAATCATCCTAATGTCCATACAGTAATCTTATCAGAACAATATGTTGACTTCTCTGCAGGTTCCGGATTGGTACATTGTGCACCTGGTTGCGGTCCTGAAGATCAGGAAGTTGGTAAAGAATACAAAATTCCTGCATTTAATAATTTAACTGAGAAAGGCGAGTTTCCTCAAGAAATTGGTAAAAAGTTTGCGGGAAGAATTGCTAAAAAGGATGATCTGCTTTTCATTAAAGATATGAAAAAAGATAACTTTTTGATTGCAACAACTAAAGTTGAACACGATTATCCAACCTGTTGGCGATGTCACGACCCGGTTATTTTTAAAACAACCAAACAATGGTTCTTTAAAATTGAAGATCTTAGGGAAGCAATGGTTAAAGAGAACCAAAAAGTTCATTGGGTTCCTAAGACACAAGCTTTTGATTCTTGGACAACACACTTAAAAGATAATTCTATTACTCGACAAAGGTTTTGGGGTACTCCTGTTCCACTTTGGAAATGTAATCATGAAAAGTGTGAAAATATTGAAGTTATTGGTTCTGTTAAAGAGTTGGAAAAGAAAGTCGGTAAAACAAAAGTTCCAAAAAATCTTCACATTCCTTGGATTGACGAAATGAAATGGTCCTGCAAATGTAAAAAAGGAACCATGGTTAGAATTCCCGATATACTTGACGTTTGGATTGATGCTGGAACAGCTTCCTGGAACTGTTTATATTATCCGCAACGTGAAGATTATTTTAAAGATTATTTTCCTGCAGATTTAATTTTGGAAGCTACTGAACAAGTTAGGTTATGGTTCAGTATGTCTTCAATTTGTTCTCAATTAGCAATGGGCAAAAACTGTTATAAAAACGTTTACATGCACGGTATGTTAAGAGATATCGGCGGAGTAAAGATGAGTAAATCTCTTGGTAATATTATTGCTCCTGATGAAATGATTGAGAAGCATGGTGCTGATGTGTTAAGATATTACCTTTGTCAAACTAATGCTGGCCAAGATATTAAGTTTAGTTGGGATGGAGCAGCGTTAAAAAGTAGATATTTACACATTATTTGGAATACTCACAAATTTTTGATTAACCTTTGTAATGAAAATAAAGTTAACCCTACCCTTATTGATTCTGGAATCGTTAACAATATTTTAGGTGTTGAAGAACGTTATATATTTTCTAAATTAAACTCTACAATTAAAGAAGTTTCTGAACTTTTTGCTGAGTATAGGTTTGATGAAACTGTTGCTCCTTTGGAAGAGCTCTTTTTAGAACTTAGTCGGACATACATTCAAATGGTGAGGGACAAAAGTTCTCTTGGTGAAGATCAAGATAAAGAAGTTGTTATTTATACTATTTATACCGTTTTGTTAGAGTTCCTGAAAATGTTTAACATTATTTGTCCTTTCATTTCTGAAGCTATTTACGGAAATTTCAAGGACGAGTTTGGTTTGAAAGAGTTAAGTATTACTCACCATAAATTTCCTCAATCTGATAACAAAAAGATTGATTCATCTTTGGAAAAAAATGTAGACTTGGCTAAACAGATTATTCAGGCAGGATTAAATGCGCGAGAGAAAGCAAAGTTAGGTTTGCGTTGGCCGGTAAAAGAATTAATTGTGGTTAGTAATAAAAAAGAAGTTTCTGAATCAGTACAGAAATTAAAAGAAATAATTAAAAAACAAATTAACACTAAAAATGTTAATTTTACAAACTCTTTACCTGGAATGAAAGTTAGAATTAAAGCTGATGGTGGTAAAATTGGTAAAGAGTACGGCCATTTAGCACCGGAAATAATCACTAAATTAACTATTGATAGTCCAGAAACTATTATTGGTCATTTGGAAAAAGATAACGTCTACAATTTTAAAGTAAATAAGAAAGAAATTAAAGTTACTAAAGATATGGTTGTTGTTGAGCGAGATGTTCCTGAGATTTATAAAGAGGGAGAATTTAAGTTCGGCCAGGTTTATTTGGACACAGAACGGAACGAAGAGTTGGACGCTGAAGGTTATGCTCGTGAAATTACTCGGCAAGTGCAACAGTTAAGAAAACGTGCAGGGTTAGAGAAACTTGACGAAATTGTTTTGTTTATGAAAGTAAGCCAGGGAATGAAAGAACAGTTGGAAAACTTTAAAATTGAAATTGAAGAAAAAGTTGGTGCAGAGAAGATGGAACTTTCTATTGTTGATCCAGTTAGAAAACATCAACATCAGTTAGAATTTAAAGTTAAACAAGAAAAAGTTGCTGTTTGGTTTGATAAGATTTAATTTTTTTTATTTTATTTTAATTTTTTTTACTTTTTTGATAAAATGTAAAATATTGCAATAAGAATGGCAAGAATGAGAATAAACACTAAGAACTGACCTTGTCCTTTTCTACAAGTTGATATTTGTTTAATTAAAGTTAACATTTATTGTTAGAATGTTTTTATATATTTTAAATTTTGCTGTTTTGATTTCTTCTTTTCTTCAGAAATCTTTATATAACTTCAAAAAATCTCTTTTTTAAGATGCCTAAAGAACCATTACCAAAAATCACTGTCCGTTATAACGGTTTGTTTGATTTTGATGGAATGTACGCCGCAATTATTGATTGGTCCAAAAATTATGGGTTCATGTGGCACGAAGGAGATTATAAACATAAAGTTCCTTCGCCTAAAGGGGCAGAACAAGAATTTAAATGGGTCTTGGAAAAAAAAGTTACTGATTATATTAGTTACGAAATTCTTATCACCGTGCATATGTGGGAATTGTTAGAAGTTGACGTTGATGTTAACGGAAAAAAGAAAAGTTTGTCAAACGGAAGATTGTACATTTGGATTGAACCAATTATGCATTGGGACTGGCAAAAACGGTTTAAAAATTCTGGTAAGTTCGGTCAATTTTTAGGAAAATGGTACGATAAGATTATGCAACGGGACATTGATGCTTATATGGACCCATTATATTATCGAGTTTGGAATTTGCAAGCGTTAATGAAAAAGTATTTCGATATGCAATCTAAGAAGTACGCGTACAAAGGTTATTTGGGCGAGAACTGATTTTTTTTAATGATAATTTTATAAAAATGGTTAATTATCTTTTTAGATTATGTCGTATTACATTATTATTAGGGGTCCTTTAGGAATAGGTAAATCTACTGTCTCTAGAAATTTGGCTAACATTTTAAATGGAGCATACGTCTCTGTAGATGATGTTTTGGAAGAGAATGGTTTAGATCAAGTTGATGAAAATGAAGGAAAAATTCCTGTTAAGAATTTTATTAAAGGGAATGAAATTGTTCTCTCTAAAATTAAACAGTATTTGGATGATGGAAAAGTAGTTATTATTGACGGTAATTTTTATCATCGGGAACAAATTGAACATTTTGAAAATAATTTACCATTTAAACAATATGTTTTCACTCTTAAAGCGCCATTAGAAGTTTGTATTGCACGTGATGTTGGAAGGAAAAATAGTTATGGTCAAGACGCAACAACCGCGGTTTATAATCTGGTTTCTGCGTTTGATTATGGAACTGCTATTGATACAGAAAATAAAACTGTTCAGCAAACCGTTAAAAACATTATTAGTTATTTAGATTAATTTTTGTTGGTTTCTTTTCTAAAAAAACCAAAATAATTTAAAGAATAGGGAAATAGTTAAGAAAATAAGAGGATGAGGTAATTAAAATGAAAACAAACAAAATTATTAAAAATAATTTTTTGCCTTCATTTTTGGGGGCGCAAGAATGAAGATACTTACGATACACGCGGACTTTATTGAATTTCAAGCTAAGAAGAAAGCTTTCAAAGGTGCTGAAGAGGGAGTTGAAAAAGGCAGCGGTGAAAGAGTAGAAGAATGTTTAGTTGTCTTTACAGCTGTAGAAAAGCGAGATGAAGGTAATGTTAAAGCAATAGTTAAAAAATACCTTGCTGAAATTAAAGATATTGCTGAAAAAGTTAATACAAAAACAATTGTCCTTTATCCCTATGCACACTTAAGTTCTAGTTTATCAAATCCGAAAATTGCTGAAGAAGTAATGAAAGAAGCTGAGAAACAGCTTAAAGGCTACAAAGTAACGAGAGCACCTTTTGGTTGGTACAAAAGTTTTGACGTTTCTTGTAAAGGTCATCCCCTTTCGGAATTGAGCCGAGAATTTTCTGTTGAGGAAGGAAAAGCTGGAGAAAAAACTGAAGAGAAAGTTGAAAAAGCTGAAATGGCTAACTTATTGAAAAAGATGTCTCAGGTTCATATGACTGCCCCACGCGGAAAGAACGACCAGAAAAGTAATGTAGAACTAGGAAAAGAATTGGATTTATATTTTGTTAGTGAGATTGTTGGTGGTGGTTTGCCATTACTAACTTCTAAAGGAGCTACTATTAAAAGAGAAATTGAACGATTTGTAACTGATGAAGAAATTAAACGTGGTTATTTACACACTTCTACCCCTATCATGGCAAAAAGTGATTTGTATAAAGTATCTGGCCATTGGCAACATTATAAAGATGATATGTTCTCTTTACAGATTCGAGGAGAAATTTACGCTTTAAGGCCAATGACTTGTCCATTTCAATTTATTATTTACAAACATAAAACTAGGAGTTATAAAGATCTTCCTTTAAAGTATGCTGAGTTTGCTCAACTTTTTAGAAACGAAAAGTCTGGTGAATTAAGAGGATTAACTCGTGTTCGACAATTTACTTTAGCAGATGCTCATGTAATCTGTCAACCAGAAAACCTAGAAAAAGAGTTTGCTAATGTTCTTGATTTGGTTAAATTTATTATGGAAAAACTTGGCATTAAAGATATCTGGTACAGATTTTCAAAATGGGACCCAAAAGATAAAAAAGGGAAATATATTAACAATCCTGAGGCATGGGAAGATTCTCAAAATTCAATGAGAAAAATTCTAAAAAAACTGAAAGTTAAATTTGTTGAAGTAGAGGATGAAGCCGCTTTTTATGGTCCTAAATTAGATATCCAATATAAAGATATTTATGGGAAAGAAGATACTTTAATTACTATCCAAATTGACTTTGCCCTTCCTGAAAGATATGATTTAACTTACATTGATAAGGATAGTAAAGAAAAACGTCCAATGGTAATTCATCGTTCATCTTCTGGTGCTACTGAAAGAACCATGGCTTACTTGTTAGAAACTTATCAAGGAAAATTTCCTGCTTGGTTAAGTCCGGTACAGGTAAAAGTTGTAACAATTACCGATGATAATGTTCCGTTTGCAAAGAAAGTTGTGCAGCAGATGATTGATTCAGGTATTAGAGTTGAGTTAGATGACCGAATGGAATCAATGGGTAAGAAAGTTAGGGATGCACAGATGGAAAAAGTTAATTACATCGTTACTATTGGCGATAAAGAAGTAGAGAAGAAAACTTTAGCTGTTCGGAACAGAGAAGGTAAAACTAAGTTTGACGTAAAAGTCGATCAGTTTATCGAAGATTTAGTGAAAGAAGTTAGGGAAAAGAAAGTTTAACCTTTTTTAATTTTTATTTTTCTGGGATTAACTACTTTACAATAGCTAATTATCAAAAAGTTTATATACTTTTATTCTTATTCTTATTTTTATGATTGGAAAATGGAACCGGACTATGCAGGGTCAATTACGTTTAGAAGATGTCCTAGAAAATGATACTTATTTAGATCGTCCAATAATTGGACGCGATTCTGCGATTGACGGTGGAGTTTACCTTGGCGGGAATGAAAGAGAAGCTATTGTAATTAATTTTCAAGATTCTTATCAGTTAAAGTTAGCTTATCAACAAGCAAAAGAAATGGCAACTGATAATTCCGGTAAAGTAAAGAGAGGAAAAGTGTTAAAATCAGTTTATGACCTTACAAAAGAAAAAATGACTTTTTCTGATGTTAATGTTGCCAGAATTGTTAATGGTAATTCTGTTGGTGAAGATGGAAAAATTTCTTTAGGCATGTTTTTGCAAGAGGGATATGGCGTTTGCCGACACATGGCTTTATTATCAGCACTTTTATTAGAAAAGTTTGTTGACGAGGGTCATATTAGGGGAAAACCCAGTGTGGATAGAAACTCTTGTTTTCATAGTGCGCATGCTTGGTGTAGGTATAAAAACCATTCTGGTACAGTATACATAATTGATCCTGCGAAAAATTTCCTGGGCACTTTAGAAAATTCTAAAGAAAAAATGGTTTGGGGATATTTTAGGGAGAGTGATAAAACTAAACTTTTTTTTAAGTCTAGTTAATATTTGTCATTTAATTTATCGCTAAATTTACCATTAAATATATAAACCAGAAAATATTCCTTTATTTTGGTGTATAGATGGAATTAATTATCTTACAAAATTTTTTAATTGCTCTAGGATTGGGTGCATTGATTGGTTTAGAGAGGGAATATGCTCGTTTCAGAAAACGTGGCCATGATTATGCTGGAATAAGAACTTTTCCTTTAATCGCTCTTTTTGGAGCTCTTTCCGCTTACCTTGGAGAATTAATTTCTCCCTGGATTCTTATCGTTGGAATTTTATTGGCAGGGATTTTGGTTATTGTTGCATATTATGTAATTGTTGAAGGTTCAAAAGCACATTTTGGTGCTACTTCAGAGATGGCTGGTTTTCTCACATTTTTTATTGGGGTTCTTGCTTATTATAACGAAATTACTCTTGCTATCATTTTAGCAGTAGCAATTACTATTATTCTTTATGCAAGATCCATATTACATAATTTTGCTGAAAAAATAAAGAAAAAAGAAATGGCTGACACTTTAAAGTTTGCGGTGATTGCGTTTGTTATTCTGCCTTTATTACCCAATAAGGGTTATGGTCCGTTAGAAATGTTTAATCCTTATGTGATTTGGTTAATGGTAGTTTTTATTTCCGGAATTGGGTTTGCTGGTTATATTTTAATGAAATGGTTCGGTGAAAAAGGTATTACTCTAGCTGCAATTTTGGGCGGTTTAGTAAGTAGTACAGCAGTAACTTCCAGTTTTGCAGTTCGAAGTAAAAAAGAAAAAAGTATTTATCGGACTTTAGTTCTTGGAGTAATCCTTGCTAATACTATCATGTTTGTAAGAATTTTGATAGAGGTATTTGTAATTAATAGAAATTTATTACCTAAAGTTATTTTGCCAATTTCAATACTAATAGTTGTTTGCGCAATTTTTTCATATCTCTTATGGAGAAAAGCTAAAGAAGCAAAAGGTAAAGTTGAATTATCCTCGCCGTTTACATTAGGGCCAGCACTAAAATTTGGTGCTTTCTTTGCTGTAATCTTAGCTTTGGTAAAAGTGGCTGATGTTTATTTGTCTTCAAAGGGAGTTTATTTGGTAAGTTTCATTTCTGGTTTTGCTGATGTTGACGCGATTACTGTCTCTTTATCACAATTAGCAAAAACTACTTTAGATTTAACCACTGCTCGTAACGGAATTATTCTAGCAGCGTTAACTAACGTTGGTGTAAAAGGCGGAATTGCTTACATCTTTGGAGATCGAGAAAAGTTTGGTAAAATTATTGTCAGTTTGTATATTGTGTTGATTCTGATTGGTTTAGCAACAATTTGGTTATTGTAAGTTGTTATAAGTTGTTTTCTAGAATAGAAATACTTTTAACTTTTGCCCCCACAATCTTTTTATGGATTCAACAGTAGAAAAAATTTTGGATGAGAATTTTCGAGAAATAATTGATCAGTCTGCTCAACGGAGGTTTAAAGATATTTCTTTAGCTACTAAAGACTATTTAGCGAGGATGTTAACTTCATTTGCAAGTCCAGAAAAGTTGTTTAAAGAGTATCATTTTGGTTCAGTTTCCAGTTATGGTTTAGAACCAATAACTTTTCAACTTGCTAATTGTTTAGAATCTGAAAGTACAAGTGTTCACGCTTCAAGATTAAGAAACTTAGGTGACCACTGTTTATTTCTTACTGGTTATCTCTACGATTTTGTGAGAAAAAGAGGTAAAAGTCAAGTTGAATTTCATTATCAGGTTGGTTCTACTGCTTATTTGCAATTGGGTAGGTCTTCTCAAAATAATCTCTTTACTGAATTGGGTGATCGTTTTGTAAATCTTAGTACTTTAATTGGCGATTTACATTTACCGCAACTAGAAGGAAAGAAGTTGTTTGATTTGTATGAACAATGGTTAGAAACTAAAGATGAACGTTATGCCTCTCTGTTACTAGCAAAAAACTTTACTTTAACAGATAAGAAAATTGTTTAATCATTAAATTAAAAAAATTCAATTTTTTGTTTAGATTCGTCTTCTTTATTTTCCATTTCAGGGTTCTCTTTATCTACTAAGTTCAAGAAGCTATTAAAGTTTGGTGCCACGTCAGAAGATGCTTCTCTTGTTTCTGGTGCTGTTTCGGTATTAGGAGAAGGGTTAGCAAACATACTCATCATGTTAGAAGAATCTACTTCTTTAACGGGTTCAGTATTGCTACTTGCTTCTAAAGTTGTATTGGTAGAAATTGTTCCTTTATTTTCTAGAAAATGAGTTAGGATATGTAATACTTTACGTATATCTTCATGAGTATCGTGTTTTGTGTCGATTGTAAGTTTCATTTTGGTACCTCCAAAAATGAAACCCAAAAATTATTGTAAATAATTTTGCTTATTTTCATCTTATCACCTACCTCAAAAGAAAACTATAAAGTATTTAATATTTACTATTTGTTACCAATGTCTTTAAATAGTAGTTTTTAACTTTTGGATAAAATCTTGGAGTGATTCATTTTATGACGGATATTGCGGATAAGTTTAAAGAAAAACTTGAAAAAAGTAAATCTAAAAGGCCGATTAATTTGTTAATTTTAATTAACAAAAGTTATGAGGGTTATTCTGTTAATTCTGATAACGGGGATACAAAAGTTATGGTCTCTCAAGGCAATAATAAAGATATAATGGGTCAACTGAAAAATTATTTGAATTCTTTTCAGAAAGATCGTTCTTCTAATTATTCTTTCTCTGAAATGTACGGTTTTATTCAAACTGAATTAACTGCAAAGCAAGCTTTAGTTTTGTATAATAAAAGAGAATTTAAAGATAAAATTACTTTTCTTCCTGGAGATTTAAGTGTAATATTAAATCCTTGATTGCTAAGAAGAATAAATGCACCGGCCGGGATTCGAATATCCGGACTCAAAGGAAAACTTTGAATCTCCCGGATCACAGGCTCACATCAAAGTGAGTAGTTGACTACAGACCTTATGGAAGGCCCGGA
>CAZQLW010000025.1:0-16201 GCA_964594395.1 uncultured Methanosarcinales archaeon
TTTGCAATAAGTTATGATTCTTTAAAAACATCAAAAACAGAAATGTTAAGTTTAGATGTATTTGCTGAATATCCAGCAGAAATAACGGGAGAAAATTTACCAATAACTGAAACTCAATCCTCCAGCGGAAGCTGTTGTGGTGGTCCTAGTTGTAGTTCTGCTACTACTGGAAGTTGTGGTTGCGGTGGGTAAAACTAATAAAAGAATAAATTATCCTTAATAGTAAATGAAAAAAACTAACTTAAAAATAACTGGGATGCATTGTGCTAGTTGTGCTACAATCTTAAATAAAGCTCTTAATAAAGAAACAGGAGTTAAATCAGCCAACGTTAATTTTTCTACAGAAAAAGCAGCCATTGAATTTAATCCTAAAATTACTGATGAAAAAAAATTAATGCAAACTATCAAAAGTAAAGGTTTTTCAAGTTACATTTCAGAAGGAAAAAATTTCAAAAAGGAAGAGAAAAAAAATAAAGATGAATTGATAAAACTTAGAAATAAAGTAATTTTCTCAGCTATCTTTGCTATCCCTACTTTTATCCTGGGAATGTTTTTTATGAATAACCCAATTCCATTCCAAAATCAGATCATGTGGATTCTCGCTACCCCGATTCAATTTTATATTGGCTGGCAATTTTACCAAGGTTCTTGGTCAGCTCTAAAAAACAAATCCGCTAATATGGATTCCCTTATTGCTTTAGGAACAAGTGCCGCTTACTTTTATTCGGTTTATGTTGTTCTCTCTGGAGTTGGACATCAATACTTTGAAGCTTCTGCCGTACTAATTACATTAGTAATTTTTGGAAAATATCTGGAAGCAAAAGCAAAAGGTAGAACTTCGGAAGCCATTTCTAAATTAATGAAAATTGGTGCAAAAACTGCTACAATTATCAGAAACAGAAAAGAAATCAAAATTCCGATTGATGAAGTGCAAGAGAAGGATATTGTGATTGTCAAGCCAGGAGAAAAAATTCCTGTTGACGGAATTATTACTGAAGGTCATTCTACACTTGACGAATCTCTTGTTACTGGTGAAAGTATCCCTGTAGAAAAAAAGAAAGGCGATCCAGTTATCGGTTCAACCATTAACAAAGTTGGCAGTTTCAGATTTAAAGCTACTAAAGTGGGATCAGAAACAACTCTCTCTAGAATAATTAAATTGATTGAAGAAGCACAAACAAAGAAAGCACCAATTCAAAGATTTGCCGATACGGTTTCAGCTTACTTTGTACCAATTGTAATTTTTATTGCTCTTCTTACATTTACAGTTTGGTTTTCAATTGTTAAAGCTGAAATTGGTTTCGCCATTATCGCTGCCGTAGCGGTATTAGTAATCGCTTGCCCCTGCGCGCTTGGATTAGCTACCCCTACTGCCATTATGGTTGGTACAGGTAAAGGCGCAAAACAAGGTATCTTAATTAAAGGTGGAGATGCTTTAGAAACTGCCCATAAATTAAAGTACGTAGTCTTTGACAAGACTGGAACAATTACTAAAGGTAAGCCAGAAGTTACAAACTTAGTTGTTAGCAAAAGATTAACTGAAAAGAAACTATTAGAAATTTCTGGCAGTATTGAAAATAGTTCTGAACATCCTTTAGCAGAAGCAATCGTTAACAAAGCTAAAGCTAAAAAAATAAAATTAAAAAAAATCACTAGCTTCAAAGCAATCACCGGAAAAGGTGTAAAAGCTAAACTCAATAAAACAGAATATTATCTTGGCAATTTACGATTAATGCAGGAAAGAAAAGTTAATTTATCTACATTCAAAAATAAAATTGAAAATCTTGAATCTGAAGGTAAAACTGCTATGATTCTTGCTCAAGGGAAAAAATGTTTAGGAATTATCGCTGTTGCCGATGAGATTAAAAAAGATTCACCAAAAGCAATTCGGGCCCTACACAGTTTAGGATTACAAGTTTATATGATCACCGGTGATAATGAACGAACAGCAAAAGCCATTGCTAAAAAAGCAGGAATAAAAAATTATTTTGCTGAAGTTCTGCCAGGAGAGAAAGCCAAACATGTTAAAAAACTACAACGTAAAGGCAAAATTGCTGCGGTTGGTGACGGAATTAATGATGCACCCATGTTAGCACAAGCAGACATTGGTATCGCTATGGGTTCCGGAACAGACGTAGCCATGGAAACAGGCAGTATCGTTTTAATGAAAGATTCTTTGTTAGACATTCCTAAAGCCATTAAATTAAGTAAATTAACTATGGCTAAGATCAGACAGAATATGTTCTGGGCTTTGTTTTATAATGTTCTTGGTATTCCAATCGCTGCAGGGGTATTATATCCCTGGACTGGTTGGTTACTAAGTCCAATGATTGCTGGTGGAGCAATGGCAGCAAGTTCTGTAAGTGTGATTACTAATAGCTTGTTGTTGAAAAGGAAGAGATTGTAAAAAAATAAATAATTTAAAAATTACTTCCAAACGAACTTCCCTTCAGAAATGATCTCAGATACTTTTTTTCTATCTGAAGGAAATTCCATCTTTTGCACTTCTTCAGGAAGATCTTCTTTCTTTCCCGGCTGACCAAGAGCAAACATCATTTCAATAGAATAATTATCAGGAACCTCTAAAATTTCTTTAGCTTTTTTCTTATCAAACCCTTCCATTCCATGAACTACTAAACCTTTCATCGATCCTTGTAAAGCAACAGACATCCAAGCAGATCCAACATCAAAAGTGTGTGTTACACTTGGCTTATTATTAAACTCAAAATCGTTTCTTGAAAATGTAATTACTAATACAGCCGAGTTTTTACACCATACTTGGTTAGGCTCAGCTAAAAGATCAAGTAATTTATCCCAGTGTTCAGTTCCTTTCTTTCCATAAATAAATCGCCAGGGTTGATTGTTGTAAGATGAAGGCGCCCAACGAGCCGCTTCAAATAAAGTCATTAATTCTTTATCTGAAATTTCTTCTCCAGACATTGCTCTTGGCGACCATCTTTGAGGAAAAATTTCGTTAACTTCATGTTCCACTTCACGATTATTAATTTTCATCATTTAGCCTCCAAAAACAATTCGTTTACCTTCCCCCAATTAATAATCTTAAAGAAATTCTCAACATATTCAGCTCTTTTATTTTGATATTTCAAATAATAAGCGTGCTCCCAAACATCAATCGCTAAAAGAGGTTTTTTGTCAATACTTAAAGGACAGTCCTGATTCTTTGTTTGAATAATTTCTAATTCCCCATCGCTCAAAACAAGCCATGCCCAACCACTACCAAAAACAGTAAGTGCTGCTTTAGAAAATTCTTCTTTAAATTTTTCAAAACTGCCCCATTTGGCATTAATTGCTTCAACAATCTCTCCGGAAAAAGCAACATCTTTTTTCATAATTTCCCAAAAAAAACTATGATGATAAAATCCACCTCCGTTATTAACAACAGCAGTTTTGATATTTTCAGGAATTTTACTAAGGTCAGATAATATTTCTTTAATATCCTTATTTTCTAATTCCGTTCCAGTAATTGCATTAGTGAACTTATCAAAATAAGCTTGATGATGTTTATCGTGATGAATTTTCATTGTTTTTTCATCAATAATTGGTTCTAAAGCGTCATATCCATATGGTAATGGTTTAAATTCATTCATTTTTTACACCTCAAAGTATTTAATTAACACCAACCACAAGACTTATTTAACTTTTTCTCTTTTTCTTTCTCCTCATTACACAAATCACAATAAGTTATTGCTTCCGAATCTACCATCTTTAAATTTTCATCACATAATTCACATACATTTTTCATTTTAATCACCTCATTATATTTTGCCAACCAAATCTAATCCTGGTTTTAAAGTTTCTTTACCGGGCTGCCAATTTGCTGGACAAACATTATTATTTCCATTTTCATAAACAAACTTTGCCGCTTTAACTTTTCTTAATAACTCGTCACTACTTCTACCGATAGAATTCTCATGTAATTCGTAAGCTTTTAATTTCCCTTCTGGATCAATAATAAAAGTCCCTCGTAAACTCAACCCTTCTTCTTCAATATAAGTACCATAAGCTCTACAAATTTTTCCCGTTGGATCCGCTAACATAGGATAAGTTATTTTTTTAATAGTTTCAGAACTATCCTGCCAAGCTTTATGCACAAAAACTGTATCTGTACTTACACTAATTATTTCAACACCCAACTGTTTGAATTCTTCATAATTATCCGCTAAACTTCCTAACTCCGTTGGACAAATGAACGTAAAATCTGCTGGATAAAAAACTAACACAACCCATTTATCTTTGTATTCATCTAAATTTAATTTTTTTATTTCTCCATCAAGTAACGCTTCAGCAATAAATTTGGGTGCTTGCTGATTAATTTTTAATTCTTTTGATTCCATTTTGATTTTTTCCTCCCAGGTTTTTTATACCCACTACCTTTGTTATAAATATTATATTCTTCACAATAAAATTCCCATCTTCGTCTAACATCCTCGCAAGAACCACAAAAAGATAAATCATTTTCAGTTAATTTAATATTACATATTTGACAACCCATTTTAACCACCTCAAATTAACAATAGTTAATTTGTTTATAAAAGATATGAATTACTGCATCTAAAAATAAGAAAAATGCACAACGGTTAATTTTTATTTAAGAATGTCCAAAATGATTTCAAATCTTTAGCACTACGCAACTCCATTTTCTTAGTAGAAAAGTTAGCGAACAAAGTTTTTACTTTATACTTTTTACATAATTTGATATTAAACTTCATTCTTGCAATTAATTTATCTCTATTCCTTGAGTTTAAAATTTCAAAAAAGGAAAAAGCAATAGTTTTTCCTTTATTTTTAGCAATTCGGCAAGTAATTTGATCTAAACCACCGCGAAGAAAATGGACAGAATCTTTAGGGTTAATAGTTTCCATACCATAAACAATGTCAACAGAAGATTTTTCTAAAGCAAATCTTAATAACTCTTCAGTTTTTGCTTTGTAAACAGTTATTTTTCCTTTTGCCTGATTAACTTTTTTTAATAACTCTTTTTTAGAATCAGCTTTTATTAAAACAAAGTCTTTATCCAAGAATAAAGTCTTAATAAAACCTAACTGTTTACTTAATTCCTGTAATTCTTTACTTTCTTTTAATAATAAATAATTGTTCATAGTAAAGTAAAAGAAGATTTACTTTAAAAAACTATTCATTAAATCATTTCAACACCGCTCAACAAATAAACCCAAAATGTTTATAAATAGCCGCAAGAAATTAGTTATTAACTAAGGCCTTATTTGGAGACCGAGGAAATAATATGGGATGTAATGATAAAGATAAAACTAGTACTAATAACTATAACGAAAAGATAATTTTACAACACGGAGAATTATCCCCACAAGAATTCTTACAATATTTTGAAAATAAAGTTTTCAAGACAATTAAAAAGTATCAATTAATTGATCGCAATGAAAGAATTTGTGTGGCTGCTTCTGGTGGTAAAGATTCTACTGCTGTTTTGTATTTAACAAAAAAGTATTTTGACAAATATGGAATTGATTCGAAAAATCTTTTCGCAATTGCTATTGATGAAGGAATTGAAAGGCATCGTGATGAATCTTTAAAAAATCTTAAACAATTTTGTAAAGACCAAGATATTGAACTAATCATTATTAATGTTAAGGCTCATTTCAAAACTAACATTGATGAATCAGCAGAAAAAATCAGAGAAATTGGTAGAAAACCTTGTATGGTTTGTGGAATTTGGCGAAGATATTTGTTAAACAAATATTCTCGAGAAAATGGAGCAAAGAAATTAATTACTGGCCATAACTTAGATGATGAAGCGCAAGCAATTATGATGAACCAATTCAAAGCCAACATTTCTTTAACCGCTTCTTTAGGACCTATTTCTGGCAAGAAAGATCATAACTTATTTGTAAGAAGAATTAAACCATTATATTTCTGTAGTAATGATGAAGTAGAAATTTACTGTAAAGTTAAAGGGTGGAAATTAGATTTTTGTGATTGTTTATACTCCCAAGAAGGTTACCGATCACAAATTAAATCAATGTTGAATGAGTTTGAAGAAAAGTATCATGGAACTAAACATGGTATTGTAAAATCTTTTTTAGAAATTTTACCGTTGATAAAAGAAAAAGCTAACCAAGATATTGGTAAAATTAAAATTTGTAAATGTGGCGAACCGGCTAATCAAGAAGTTTGTAACGCTTGTAAATTACAGAAGGAGTTGTTGAATTAAAAATGGGATTAAAAGATAAAGTCGATAGTTTGTATGTCGCTTCTTGTGGCAATAGGATTACTATGGTTGGAACTATATTAATTACCAATCACATCTTTTATTCACTTTACCCTGTAGATGGCAATTTACCTGCTGTCTTATCTATACTTGGTGGAGGAATCGGCGGAGGAATCTGGGGGCTTACATTCGGAGGAATAAGTACCTGGAAGCATTACAAAAGAACATTAAAAGAAGCTAAAGAAAATAACAAAATAAATCCTCATTTTTTTGAAGAAAAAATTAATAAAAGTGAAAATAGAAAATTTGTTGGATACTGTCAAATTCAAGGGTTATATTTAGGAGCAAAAAGAACAAACAGTTTAGAAGAATTTTATTTAGCAAAAAATAATGTATCTAATAATATTGTTCCAAACTTTTAAAAATCAAATTTTTTAAATTTCTCGTTAATTTCTTCCTCAGAAAATGCAATCAACGGTCTAAATACTAAATTAACAGGATAATCTTTCTTGTTATCAAAATTGTCGCCGACAACCAATACTTCCTTATTAAATTCAGACAAATCTTTAACTATTTTTAATTTCAATTTTTGAGGACTATATTTTTGTAATAAAGAAATTTCTTGTTTAGAATAAACAAGAGGAAGAATCTCGCACCCTCGTTTCATGAACATTAATCCTGCTAAAATACTGGCTTTATTCTCAACCAAGAGAGCTACTTTACCACTAACTCCTGTTGGTAAGCCACCAAAACAATTAATTTTTTCAGTAAATAAGTAAACTCCGTCTTGATTAATTTCAATGTATAAAGTTATATTTTGATTTTTAAATTTGAATTCCAGTTCAGAATTTTCTTCAATATATTTTCCAATAATAACATTCAATTCCGGAGATTTTATGGGGAATGTTTTATCTGATCGTTTAGTTTCAACTCGAAAAGTAATTTTCTTTTTATATCTTGCAACTAACTTTAAAGCCATCTTTTTAATCTCTTCAAGATCAGTTCCAATTTTAACCGCTAATGAATAAGAAGTTAAGCCAAAAACATATTTCAATTTTTCATTCTCAATAAAATTATCAATAATGAATCTTCCCCTTAATTTTTTAACTTTATTAGCAGAAGTTAATTTTTTTATGTTTTCAACTAATTTTCTTTCAAATGTTCCAATATTTTTACCTTTAAGAAAGATTTCTCCCGGCCTTAGTAAAATATGAGTGTATTTCATCAATTCTTGTTTAAATTATCTCATTTAAATATTTTTGCTACGAATAAACCGAAAAATACATTTAAGATAAATGTATTTGTTGTATATACCTATCATTAAAATAACCATTTATAAAGGGAATATTTAAATACTCGGCGTTCATTTATAAATGAAATACTTGTTTATAAACGAATTACAGGGGGATTTATACAATGGCAAAGGTTAAAAAAGGTAAAAAAGAAATTAGAATTGTTAATATTGTTGTTTCAACAGCACTAGAAAAAGACGTGCCTTTAGAAAAAATGGCCGCTACTTTACCCAATACTGAATATAATCCTGAACAATTCCCAGGATTAGTATTAAGAATTAAAGATCCAAAAACTT
This sequence comes from uncultured Methanosarcinales archaeon, assembly GCA_964594395.1. Taxonomy (GTDB): domain Archaea; phylum Nanobdellota; class Nanobdellia; order Woesearchaeales; family GW2011-AR9; genus CAZQLW01. The sequence goes on from CAZQLW010000025.1 coordinate 7,794, forward strand.
CTGCATTGATCTTTTCAAGTGGAAAAGTTGTTTGTACAGGTGCAAGAACTTTAGCGGATGTTGACAAAAGTATTCAAAGTATCATCAAGAGCTTAAAAAAGCTAGATATTATTGTTACTATCAAGCCAGAAATCACTGTTCAAAATATAGTTGCTTCTGGTTCAATTGGAATGGACCTTAACTTAAATGTGTTAGGAATAAAGTTGCCAAATACAGAATACGAACCCGAACAATTTCCAGGTTTAGTTCATAAACTAAAAGGAACAAACGCAACATTCTTACTTTTCAGTAATGGAAAAATTGTTTGTACTGGAACAAAAACTGAAGAACAAGTGCATGAAGCAACAGATAAGCTTATTGAAAATTTAGAGAAGTTGTTAAACAAAAAATAAGTGATTAAAGCAGCATATAAATCTTTATATATTTCTTTTTTTCTTATCTTTCTATTATTAAGCAATAAGGGGTGCTCCATTCATGGACGTTGATAAACAAATAAGAATATTTAGAGAATTTATTGAACAGAATTATCACCCCCAATTATTAGAAGCGGTAAGAAAAGGGCAAGGGTTCATAAATTTAGATTTTTCTCAATTAATAAAATTTAATACCGAAATTACTGAAGAGATTTTGGAAAATCCTGAAGAACTGATTAAAGCTGCAGAATTAGCAGTTAAAGAGTTTGATTTACCAAAAAAAATTACTAAGTTTAATATTCGTTTTTCTAACCTTCCTGAATCACAAAAAATTATGATTAGTGAGATCAGAAGTATCCATTTAAACAAGTTCGTTTGGGTGGAAGGTATTGTTCGTAACAAAACTGATGTCCGACCGCACGTAACGGCAGCTAAATTTGAATGTCCTTCTTGTGGTAATATTCTTAACGTTTTACAATTAGACAAAAAATATAAAGAACCTTCTCGGTGTGGATGCGGCCGTAAAGGCAAATTTAAAGAAATCTCAAAACAACTTGTTGACGGCCAAGGATTAGTACTTGAAGAATCTCCTGATGATCTTGACGGAGCACAACCAAAAAGAATAAACGTTTTTTTAAAAGATGATTTGGTATCACCATTTTCTGAAAGAAAAACCAGTCCTGGTTCAAGGGTAAAATTATCCGGGTGGATAACTGAAGTTCCAATTACTCTCAGAAGCGGGGGACAAGCAACAAAATACGATTTAATTATTGAAGCTAATTTTGTTCAACCAATAGAAGACGATTTTACAGATTTAAAAATTAATGAAAAAGATTTGGAAGAAATTAAAAAAATAGCTAAATCAGAAAATGCAATTAATTTAATTGCAAAAAGTATTGCCCCTTCTATTTATGGTCATGATAAAATTAAAGAAGCGTTAGTGTTACAATTAGCAGGTGGTTGTCGAAAAGTTAGACCTGATGGAGTAATAACAAGAGGAGATATGCACATGTTATTAATTGGTGATCCAGGTTCTGGAAAATCTCAATTATTAAAAAGAATTACTAAAGTTGCCCCAAAATCAAGATTTACTAGTGGTAAAGGTGCTACAGCAGCAGGATTAACTGCATCAGTAGTAAAAGACGAATTTCTTGGTGGTTGGAGCCTAGAAGCAGGAACGTTAGTTTTAGCTAACAAAGGTTTTGCAGTTATTGACGAGATGGACAAAATGACTAAAGAAGATCGTTCTGCTCTTCACGAAGCATTAGAACAGCAAACAGTAAGTATTTCTAAAGCTAACATTCAAGCTACATTAAGGTGTGAAACTACTGTCCTGGCAGCTGCTAATCCAAAATTTGGACGTTTTGACCCTTATGATTTGATAGCTAACCAAATTAATTTACCACCTACTTTAATTAACAGATTCGATTTAATATTTCCAATTAAAGATCTTCCTAATCGAGAAAAAGATGAAAGAACCGCTGCATTTATTCTTCATTTACATCAAAATCCAGAAAAAGGTGTTTCTGATATTCCAACCGATTTATTAAAAAAATATTTTGCTTATATTAGACAACATGTCGAACCTAGAATGACTGATGAAGCGATTGAAGAATTAAAAGATTATTATATTACGATGCGTAATTCTGGTGCTGCTGATGAAGCTGGTGTAAAAAGTATCCCTATTACAGCAAGACAATTAGAAGCATTAGTAAGATTGGCTGAAGCTGCTGCAAAAATTAAATTAGGGAAAGTTGTTACTAGAATTGATGCTAAAAAAGCAATTGAATTAGTAGATTACTGTTTAAATCAAATTGCTAAAGATAAAGATACGGGTAAAATTGATATTGACAGAATTAGTAGTAGAATTACTGCAACTCAACGTGGCGGAATAAGTACGGTTAAAGAAATAATTAACACACTTGAAGAACAATTAGGAACAAAAATAATTCCAGTAGAAAATATAATTGAAGCTTCTAAAGAAAAAAATATTCCTAATGATAAAGTTGAAGAAATTTTAGAAAAATTGCGGAGATCAGGTGATGTATTTGAACCTAAAAGAGGATTTATTCAAAGATTGTAAATTAAAAATCACCAAAAAATTAATTTTATATTTTAAAATAAAATGGTAGAAAAAAATAATTATTTTCGTCAACCGGCAATTAAAACTACTATTGGCGAAATTTCCTCCGGAACATATGTTCAAGAAAACGAAGATAAATCAAATTACATCCTAACATTAAAAAATATTAAAATTTATCGATTAAATTTAATTGCAATTGTTCTTAATAAAGAATTACAAGGTTCAATTACTAATTTATTAGTTGATGATGGAACTGGAAAAATAACTTTAAAATCATTTGAAGAAAATAAAAATTTGAACGAAATAGAAATAGGTAATGTTGTCTTAATTGTTGGTAAGTTAAGAACTTATAATCAAAACAAATATATTTCTCCAGAAATAATTAAAAAAATAGATTCACAATGGTTAAAAGTTAGAGCAATTGAACTTAAAGATAATTTTATTAAAAATGATAAAAACATTAATTCAGAAGAAGAAGAAAAAGAAACAATAAATCCTAAAGAAAAAAAACATGAATTTAAAGACGAGAAAAAACAAGAAATAAAAAAAGAAAAAGAAGTTGATTCTTTAAATGTTGAAGAAGATTTACCAATTCAAAAAATAATCCATTTAATTACTGAATTAGATAAAGGGGACGGAGTTTTTATTGAAGAAATTATTGAAAAATCAACTTTAAACGAAACTGAAAAATTAATTCAAAATATGTTAGAAAATGGCGACATTTTTCAAAATTATCCTGGTAAAATAAAAGTTCTTTAAATTAAATTAAGCAAAAAATAGAGGAGTAACATAAACTTCAACAACACCGGCAATAAAAAGTATTCCTATACTTATTAAAATTAAATCTAAAGCATCAATTAAAACTTTATCACTTTTAAAATTGTGTTTGATCAAAGCGATAGAAATTATTCCTCCTGCTAATCCTGCAACAAAATAAGATGCCATTTCTAAAACTCCATGAATCATGTAACGAAAAAAACTTATTGATGCAGCACTAAAATATGAAGAAATAGAAACTAATCCCACTGAAGAAGCAACTTGCCCTATTTCTGTTTTAAATAAATTTCCCATTGCAGCAGCAACTACTGAAGCATTCCAAGTTAAAATAAAAATTGCTCCGGTACCATATAAAAAAGAAAAAATTATACAAAAGAATAAAACTTTAATATTATTTACAAAAACTTTTGTAAGCAAACCAAAATGAGTCATATTACCTTGAACATTATTATTAACATTAATAATTGCTTGTTCTTGTAAATTAAAAACACTACCTACCATTTCTGCAGGTAAAAATATGTAAGCTATTGCTAAAGCAACACTAATCCCTAAAAATAAAAAAATTAAAAAAACAAGTACTTTTGTGTGTTCTTTAAGTAATTTTGATTCTTTATCATACTTTAAATCTAATTCTTCCTCATTTTTAATCGTAGTATAAAGCATCGGTAATGCTCCCAAGACAATTAAAAAAACCATTAATAAACTTGCAGCTTCTTTAAACACTAAATAAGAAAGTGATAAACCTACTAAAGAATAAACAAATCCCGCAATAAACATCTCCCAAGGCCTTTTCTTTACCACAAATGGGTTGAATAAAGATTCTAGAACCATTATATTTCTAGCTTATGATTAAAGATATTTAAAAGTTTCTAAATGGAGAAGAAAAAATTAACAATTTGAGTTTAAAAAATATTAATTTTTCTGTCACCCCTCTATTTCCGATGGAACTTAGATTAAGAGAGAAAAAAATTGATTTGAAAAAAAAATTGATCAAATTATAAAAATAAATAAAAAAAAATGTCAGTGAAATGATCATTTAAATGAAATTACAATAATATTGATAACGACAAACCTCTATTTCCTATGGAAATTGATTATTTATTAATAACGTAAATTAAAATGTCATTTAGATTATTATGAGTGGTTAAATGTAATCATTAATTAATAATATCATCAATAACCAATTATTACTTAATTGAATATTTGATTGATATATTTGATATATCAACATTATATTTATTACTAATCATTCAATCAAAAAATTACTGCTTATTTATTAATTAACTATCCATCTTAATAATAATAATAATAATAATAATAATTTACTATATTGAAAATAAATAAAAAAACAATGAACTTTTTTTTATATTATATATAATATTAAATTATTATAAAATTATAATAATTACAATAAACAAAAAAATTTAAATTTATCATTAATAATTCTTTTTGTTTTAATAATTATATTGATCAGAAAATATTATCTTCTTATTTACATAATATCATTCGACATTTTTAATTAAAGTCATATTATTTATTTTTAAATTATATTATTTTATTTCTTTAATTATCACTTTAATATTATATTTAATAAATTAATTAATTAATTAGAAGACATAATCATCTTGAAAGAACATATTTTTTTACTACTAATAAATTTGAGGATAGTTTTTTATAGTATTTCCATCTGCAGTAGGGGTGATAAAAACTATATTTGTTGATTTATAGTTCAAAGATTAAACTTGTTTATATACATTAACTTAATTTAATCTAATAATGTAACAATTCAATCAATGAAATGTTAAAATTAACTATTTCCATAGGAAATAAGGGGGTGAGAATAATGGGTATTGGTGATTTTTTTGAAAATTACATTAAAAAAGAATCTTTTTTTATTAATAAGCAAGTATTACAATCTTCTTATGCCCCTGAAGAAATACTTTATCGAGAAGAACAAATAAGAGAAGTGGCAAATATTTTAGCCCCTGTATTACGCTTAGAAAGGCCTTCTAATCTTTTTATTTTTGGAAAAACTGGTACAGGTAAAACTCTTTCAATAAAATATATTATTGATTCCATGGGGACTATTGCTAAAAAGAATGAACTTAACTTAAAATTTATTTATATTAATTGTAAACTAAAAAAAGTTGCTGATACTGAATATCGTTTGATTGCTCAAATTATTAAAGAGTTTGGAAAAAATATTCCACCTACTGGTTTACCAACAGATGAAGTTTATAACATTTTTTATGGTTTATTAGATCAAGAGAAAAGTGTTATTTTGTTAATCCTTGATGAAATTGATCAATTAACAAAAAAAATGGGCGATGATATATTTTATAATTTAACTAGAATTAATTCAGAATTAAAAAATTCTCAAATTTGTTTAGTAGGAATTTCTAATAATTTAACATTTTCAGAAAATCTTGATCCGCGAGTTAAAAGTAGTCTTTCTGAAGAAGAAATAATTTTCCCCCCTTATAATGCATTACAAATTCAAGATATTTTGCGTAACCGTGCTCAAAATGCGTTTAAAACAGATACAATTCGTCCAGGTTTGATTGAAAAATGTGCTGCTTATGCTGCTAGAGAACACGGAGATGTACGACGAGCAATAGATCTATTAAGAATTTCTGGAGAAATTGCCGAAAGAAGTGGATCTTCGTTTGTGGATATTACCCATCTTGATGACGCAGAGAAAAAAATTGAATCCGACAATATTATTGGTGCTGTTGTTAATCAACCTAAACAGTTTCAGAGCGTTCTTTACGCAATTATTTTAATTTCACCACAAAAAAAACAACTTTATACAGGAGAAATATATGAAATTTACAAAAATATTTGTAAAAAGAGTAGGTTCAACATTCTTACTCAAAGAAGAATTTCAGACATTTTAGCGGAATTGGACATGTTAGGGATTATTAATGCTAAAATAATATCTAAAGGCCGATACGGAAGAACTAGGGAAATTTCCTTATCTTTAGAAGAAAATATGCTTATTAAACTTAAAGAGATTTTAGAAAAGTCGTTAAATTTGGATTAATTCCTTTTTATTTATGATTACAATAATTAAATTAACTTAAAAATGGGCGAAAAGAAAAAATTAGTTGAAGAAATGTTTGATAAAGGAATTTTGGTTAGTGAAGACTTTTTAGAACAAGAATTAAACAATTCAGTAATTAACAAAATTGAAATGGAAAACGATTTAATTGTTCTTAATTCTGATTATGTTAATGTAATTAAACAACAAACAAGTTTAGTCGATTGGCATGAACTTGATCGTTTAAAAGTTGAAGCTGAAACTGAAAGAAATGATGATCTTTACCAAAATGAATTACAACAATTAAAAAAAACTAACTTGATTTTAAAAACTCCTAAATTTTCCCAAGAACAACAAATAACTAACATTGAAACAGAAGTTGAATCTGATCAATTAGGAAAAATTAATTTAACTCATCATGAAACATCAAATAAAGAAAAAGAACAAGAAATTCCTGCTTTGTTAAATTCGACATCTTCTCCTGTTTTTAATTTTGATAATAAAGTAGAAATAGTTATTTCTTACAAAAATATGGCGCATAAATATAAAATTCAAGATTTTAGTAATATTTTTGTTTCACGATATAGGTATATGGAAAGTATTTTACGTAATCGTCAAGAATTACATGGTACACTAACTATTAATCGTGTTTTAGGAAAAAAAGAGAAAGAAACAGTTTCTATCATTGGATTAGTGGAAGAAATTGGTCAAACTAAAACTGGACATTTAATGATAACTTTAGAGGATTTGACAGGTAAAATAAAAGTTCTTATTTCAAAAAATAATAAAGAATTGTTTGAATCTGCTAAAGATTTAGTGTTTGATGAAGTGATTGGAATTAGCGGTACTTCAGGTGATAAAATTGTTTTTGCAAATAAAATCATTTGGCCAGATATTCCTGAAACAAACGAATTAAAAAAGAGCGAGGAAGAACATTATGCTATTTTTCTTTCAGATATTCATGTTGGGTCTAATGTTTTTCTCCAGGAAGAATTTGAAAAGTTTTTACGTTGGATAAATAGCCAGGTTGGAAACGAAAAACAAAAAGAACTTGCAAAAAAAGTGAAATATATTTTAATTGCAGGGGATTTAGTGGATGGAATAGGTATTTATCCTGGCCAGGAAGAAGAATTAACTATCAAAAATATTGTCCATCAATATGAAGCATTTGCTAAATTAATTAAACAAGTACCTAATGATAAACAAATTATTATTTGTCCAGGAAATCATGATTTAGTTCACTTAGCAGAACCTCAACCAGTTTTTTACAAAGAATATGTTTCTTGTTTACATGATATCCCTAACATAACTTTAGTTTCTAATCCTGCTTTGGTTAACATTGCTAAAACTAAAACTTTTTCTGGTTTTGAAGTTTTAATGTATCATGGTTATAGTTTTGACTATTATGTTGCTAATGTTGAATCTATCCGTAACAATGGTGGTTATAATAGAGCAGATTTAATTATGCAATTTTTATTAAAAAAAAGGCATTTAGCTCCATCATTTAAATCGACTCCATACTTTCCTGCTCATAAAGAAGACCCTTTATTAATTAAAAAAATTCCCGATTTTTTTCTTACTGGACATATCCATTATTCTAAAGTTGCTAATTATAAAGGAGTAACGATGATCAGTGGAAGTTGTTGGCAAGCAAAAACATCATTTCAAGAAAAGTTGGGTCACGAGCCTGAACCTGCAAGAGTTCCTTTAGTAAATTTAAAAACAAGAGAAATAAAAATATTAAAATTTGTTTAATTTTTTAGAATTTAAAAATGAAAACATCACCCGAAATAAAAAAGTATTTTAAATCAATCAATGATGAAGTTAAACGAAGTTACGATTTAGCTAATATTGCACGAAAAAAAGGATTTGATCCTGATGATAAAGTTTCTATCCCTTTAGCAAATAATATGGCTGAACGAGTTGTAGGGTTGATTTCTGTTCTTTCTCCACAGATAGAAAAAACTAAAGTGCCTGAAAGAATTATTGAATTGGAAAAAGAATATGGGCAATTGGATTGGCGAGTGGGTTTTAAAATTGCTGAAGAAGTTGCTAAAGAAAAATTTTGTAAATTTGAAGATAAAAAAGAAGCAAT
>CAZQLW010000026.1:0-15135 GCA_964594395.1 uncultured Methanosarcinales archaeon
GTACCGTTCAACAAAGTTGAATGGTACCCGCGGTTGCGTGTGAACCGAGCGTAACCAGTTCCGACAGGGCTTCATGCTAGGCCGAACTACACTACCAGGGCAGTTTTATACAGTTCCTTCTAGTAGTAAAATTAAATTCTTACCAATAGAAAGATATTCAGCCATGTTTCTGTCATAGTTGAACGGGGGCTTTATAAAGATTGTGGAAATTTTAAGCAAATTCTCACAGATTGGCACTTAAAAAAAAATTAATATTGTTCAATATTAAAAAAAGGAAAGAAGAGAGAACCTCTCTCTTTCCTTATTTACTCCCTCCTCCCGGATTCGAATTTCCCAGAGAAGAACGTTCTTCTTCCCTTCCGGGGATCTTCCGGTGACTACAGCTGATCGTTTTTCATTTCTAGCCGTTAGGGCAAAATCAAACGATTTCTACAGCCGGATGTTCTAGCCACTAAACTAAGGAGGGTTTACATCCTAAATTTCAGGTTGGTTTATTAAATTTTTGTTTACAAAAGTATTATAAAGCAAAAAAGAATGATTATTGCCAGAGGTGATAGTTATGGTTAAAAACAAAAACATCAAGAAAAAAAGTAAAAAATCTCAAATTAATAGTAAAACTAATAATAATAAAAGAAACTTAATTGGTAGTTGGTCATTTCTTATTGGTCTATTTTTTGCAATAATTCTAGGGCTAGGTTTCACTGGCACTTATCAAAAAGAAATTTTGTGGGCAGTATTCTTACTAGGAATAGTTGTTGGCCTCTTAAATATTGCTGTTGAAGAGATCCATAGTTTTCTTGTTAGTGGAACAGTATTAGTGTTAATCTCTTTTTTAGGGATACAAGTAGGAATTTTTGATTCAGTAGCTCCGGCAATAACTAACATGTTAACTGGTATTCTGACTTTATTTGTTCCCGCAACAATTATTGCAGCTTTAAAATCGGCGTTTAGTTATGCCTACCAATAAAAGAAAAAGTTTTTACTTTATTTTTATTCTTTTTACTTTATTATTTCTCTAAACAGAATCTTTAATAAATTACCAAGCAATCATTCCGTGCGATTTCTTAAAAGCTTTCAGAACGTTCCAACAATGAAATTTAGCATGACCAACAACGGCTTCAATAGAAGCTAACGCTTTATCTTCTTTCTCTTTTAACTTTTTCAATTCTTTTTTAGAAAGACCAGAATCAACACTCTTAGAAGTATAAAAATCGCCAAACAACGTTTCAAAGATAGACTTCTTTGCTTGTTTTGCTCTCAATTCAGCTTCTTTAGACACATTATCTTTTTTTTCTGTTTCCCCTTTTGCTTCAATAAGATAACGATCCAATTCGACACCTAAAGATTCCATCGCACTAAGAATAGAAGTAGAAACATTACCCATTAACATGATAGTTTCTTTATCTTTTAACCTTTTATAATTTTCTAATTTTTCATCAGTCCAACCGTAAACTCTTAAATCTAAAGTCATCTTACCGATGTGGACAGGACCACGTTGATAACCTTCCTGTTGAACTTTCAGTTCTGCCCGAGTACGATAACTAAAAGTGGCCAAAATACAACCGTTAGCACCATTTTTAGGATACCTTGCTAAAAATTCAATATCAAGCATACTTCCTTCAAAAGCAGAAACCATATCCGGGGAACGCATTCGACTATCTTTAAGGGTTAACCTTTCAATATGACGTAAGTAAGGTTTAAGCCAAGTAATGTACATTTTAATTATTTCAAAATGTTGTGATAAATATTGTAAAGTAAATCTCCTTCTGTTCATTAATTCTTTGTAAGTACGCTTTTTCCATTCCATAAACTGACGTAAATGTCGTTCAAGTACTCTGATGACAGATTGGTTAAAATCTTTTTCTAAAAGTTTAACATGCCGTTCAAGTTCTGCCAAATTTTTAAACGGAGGAGCATCAAAATAAAGGTCTGGCAAAGTAACAAATTCTAATTCTCTCGCCATCCCAAAAACAGAAGTTGCACTTTTAGCTCCGCCCTGAACCAGGTTAATATAAATATCTTTAAGAGTAATCTCTGAACTTTTGTTTCGTTCAGAGGTAGGCCTTTCTAATTGTGCTTCAGTTTCCTCATAATATGTTTTTCTTTCATCAATAACTCTTAATTCCCGAACCATCTGGAAAAGGTCCTTGATCATTTTTCCGACTGTAGCGAGAAGTTGAGTAACCTTATCCTGCTGGCCACCAATTCTAATTTGAGAAATTCCAAAAAAAGCAGAATTTTCTGCAGCTGCAAAAGAGTCTTCAAGTTTATCAATTTGTGGAAAACCATTTTTAAATTCATCAAGAAACCAGAAATAAGGTTCTTCCATACTCAGATCGTAAACTTCCCAAGTTAAAGCATAAGCTTTTCTAGGCGTTGGAAAACCAGTTTTATCATGCTGATCAATTATTACCTCTTTTATTTCCTCATCAGCATCGCTTTTTTTGATCTTTCCAGTAATTGCTTTGTACTCTTTAAGTTCTTCATCAAAAGTATAATTACCTTCACTCTCCTTTTTAATAAAACCATACTTAACTAACAATTCTGAACGATCCATCTCATCACCATTAAGAGGATATTATTATATCTTTAATAAATTTTTGTTTTTTCTTATGTTTTAAACAGATTTATGTTTTTAACATATAAATGCGATAAGTGCATTTAGGATAAGACTTTTCAAATAAAAGTTGATTCTCAGACTTTAAAGTATCAAAGAAAAGTACTTTTTGTGTTTGACATTTTTTGTCTCCGGGAGCACAGATAAAATCGCAACTATTAATGAAGATCAAATCATAATTATTTCTATTTCTACTATAAACAATACTAGCAAATTCCATTCCGTCTAAAGTAATAACACGTTGATCAAGAAACGAAACAAATGAAGGATCGGAAGTTAACACGGTCCCAGTAAGATTATATTTAACAATGTTTCTTACAATTTCATTTTCAAATTTTGGTGGCTCGTCAAAATATAACTTTTCAGGCAAAGGTAAAATAATCAAAACAATAACAAATATTATCATTGCTAATGGTGTAATCACTGGCCTTTTCACAGATTTAAGTCTTTGATAAAATTTTATGATTACAACAGAGACTAGTAATGATAAAAAAGGCAGTGCAGTCACTAAATACCGAGACTCCTTTCGAGGAACAAAAAAAGTAAAGTATAACAAGATTAGTATAGGAATCAAAAAAATGATCAAATTATTTTCTTTTTTCCAGTATTCATTTTTGAAGAAGTAATAAAGATAGACAAAGAAGAATAAATAGATAAAATTAGGTAAAAAGAAGTATGTTAAATAATAAGTCATTCCAGTACCATAAAGCCAAGTTGAAGTTGAAACTATCCATGAACCAGCAATAAAAGGTTCAAACGGATTTGCATATTTAACAAAATTGAAAATCAAGTAAGGAATTGTTAAAACTAAAAAACCTAAACCAAAAGTAAATAGTTGTTTGATTTTTTTAGTCATAATTTCTTTTCGAAAAATGATAATTAAGAATAATGTTCCAAAGATTATCCCTTGAGGAAATTTTGTTAAAAAAGATAATGCCAACAAAAATCCTGAAAAAAATAACTTAAAAAGATTCTTATTTCTTGGACCTAAAAATAAATAAACCCCTAACAAGCCAAAAGTCACTGCTAACGGTTCAGTAAGAATTAAACCAGTGTGTAAAAGAAAGATTGGTGTTAAACTAAAAATAATTGCTGCTGTTAAGGCAACTTTTTTGTCCCAAACTTTTTTACCAACAAGATAAACCAGATAGATAGCAGTCAATGAAAATATAATGTCTAATATTTTTCCAACAATTAACGTATCAAATCTTAACTTCCAAAGTAACCCTAAGATGAATGGATGAACTAATGGCCGGAATGATTCCCAAATTCCAATCTTTCCTTGGGAAAAAATATGCTTCCCCATCCCAATGTAAACGTGTGAATCCCACCACAATGAATGATTAAATGAAAGATAAAATAAACGAATTAATAAAGAAACAAGTAGGATGAAAAATAAATAATGCTTTTTTATTTTTACTGTTACTTTATTAAAGACGGATTTAACCACTTAATCACCTCGAACAATGTTTGAAAATATTTAAATTAAGTACAATGTTCTGAATTTGTTAATGAATTACAAATAATCTCGTGCATTTGTTCTTTTTGTACTACGCCCTCATACTTCTTATTATCAATGATGAGGGTTGGCTGTTTAGTAACATCAAACTGAAGCATGACTATTTCTACCATTGGTTCCTGAGAACGAAAGTCAAGATTTATCGGGAAAACAAGAACTTCCTCACCAAAAAGTTTTTTGAAATATGTCAACACAGTTCCCTGGTTAGGACAGGAAGGACATTTAGTAGAATAAAAATAAACAATAGGAACGGTGTTTAAATCACATTTCTGTTTAGTTTCTCTAGCTAAAAGCCAATAACGAAGGTTATCTAATAAGTAACGACGCATAACCATCTCTTTTCTTAAATCAGAAATAGCCTCTTCTTCTTCATAAGCAATAACTTCCCCTAACGAATCTGAAAGGTCTACCACGCTCTCTTTCAAAGTAGTAGAAAGAATAGGACAGTGGTCATAGTTACTGAACGAATTCAAATAAAGGTACTGTAATTGTAAACTAAGATATTTCACCTCTTGTTCCATATTTACTTCTTCAATAATATTATAACGATGATCTTCAATAATGAACCCTAAAGACAATCCTAAAAAGAAGATTAAAAAAGTTATTATCCCTGCAACCAAATATTTATCTTTACTAATTTTTCTAAAATATTTACTTTTATTTTCTTTATTTTCTTTATTTACCATTTTAATTTTTTACCTCGAGCAAATTCAAATAATGAGATGAGTAAGATTACTCCTTTGACCAAATAATAAAAAGCAAAGTAAGGGATTAATGGTAGCCAACCAAAAGCGTTCATTTTTTCGTTAGCATTTTTATGAGCTTGATAAAAGAAAAATGCACCTAACGCAAAAAGAAAAAATATGATGAACACTTTTTTGAAATCTGTTAACAAGAAATTTAAAAATGTAAAATTAAAATTAAAATCAAATAAGTAAGGTAAAATATTAAATTTGATGACAGCTAGATTTTTTAGTTTAGTAAAAAACGGTCCCACAAAAATGTAAAAAGCAATAATTATTCCGGTTAAAGCTAAAACATATCCTGCAACATTCTTAACCATTTGCATCATTCCAAAATCGCCATATTTTTTATTCGCAATAAGTTCTTTATACTTATGGACACAAGCAATACTACCTAAGTACCATCTTCTTCTTTGCAAATAGAATGGTTTGATTTTTTTCGGAGCAACAGTATAAACATAACCTTCAAAACATTGTTTAATTTTATAATTTTCTTTCTGTACTCGGTACGCAATTTCTTGATCTTCAACAATGCTGGTTTTATCAAAACCACCCAATTTCCTAATAATGTCTGTCCGATAAAGTGAGAAAGGGCCAGGAGCAACATAAAGTGAATCTAAATGACTAACAATTCTTGCTATTAAAATGATGACTAAATATTCTAACCATTGTACTCTCTGAAGTAAATTACTTGGTTGATAAACTTTCATTGCAGGAGTAACAATAACAAGTTGAGGGTCATTTTCTTGATAATAAAAAGATAACATTTTTTTTAATGTTAGTGAATCAACAAACGAATCAGCGTCAAGACAAGCAAAAAGTTCACCTTTAGCAATTTTAAGTGCTTTATTCATTGAAGCTGCTTTCCCCATATTTTTGTGAGAAATAAGTTTAAAATTAGATTTATTTTTAATATAATTTTTAACAACTTCTCCGGTTTTATCTTTCGAACCATCATTAATAATTATAACTTCAAGTTTACTTTTCGGATAATCTAAACCATTAACCGATTTTAAAGTTCTTAAAATAGTTTTTTCCTCGTTATAAGCAGGTACGATCACCGAAACAAGGGGCGTTTTTGGTACGTTTAAAGAAGATTTTTCTTTTTTAAATAAGACTATTTTATCCAAAAAAACTAAGAAAAGAAACACTGAGAAATAGAGTGAAGTGATATATGCAATTAATAAAACAATATTCATAAAAACATTCATAGAGGCACCCTCATTACCTTTTTTTTGTTTAATTTACCTAAGATTCTTCTATCTGATCTAATTCTTCAGTAAACAACCACACCTCTGAACTCTTGTGAGAATGCACTAATTTAAATCTTTCGTTTTTTAGTAGAAATAATAAACCTTGTTCAGCTGAATATTGTTTCCTCATGTTTTCTGTAACATATATAATGGAGATGTCGTTCTCCTCAAAAATTGGAAAAGTGGTCGTTGTATAGGTTGACTGAAAAATAGTATTAGTGGTATTAGCAACATTATTATTAAATTCTTTATTATTTAAATTACCAATTAAGTTAAAAGGAGTTTTTTTAGCAAAATAAGTAATAAAATAACTATTTTCTGGAGTGGAAAAAATAACTTGTTCTCCAGGAATATTATTTTTTATCCAGGTTAATGTTTGAAAATTACCCTCACTGGGACCAAATTCTGTAACTCGGTCTAAATAAGTTAAAGTAGAAAATAAAATCCCTAAGATAAGGAGAAAGAAAGTAAATTTTTTTAATAATCCTAAATTCCAATTAGTTTCAAACAACCTCACAAAACTTACTGTAGCAAAAAATGTGATTAATATTGATAAGTGAAAAATAGTTTGGCTACTATAAAAATAAACTGGTACCAACAAAAGTAAGAAAAAGTAAGAGAACGAATAATTCTTACTTTTCCAAGCAATCGCTAAACCAATTAAAGCCAAGAATAAAATAAAAATACCTGTACCACTTAACCCACCTAAATCAGAAACAAGGTTAATGATAGTTTCTTGAAGATAAAACGGACCTAAAACAAACGGAAGTTTAATCATTAAAATGTTGAAAAAAATTAAAATAAATGTACTGATAAAAACCATTCCGGAAAATCCTTTCAGTAACGCTTTTACTTCTTTCTTTTCTAGATAAAGATAAACTAAAAATAATAACAATAAAACAACCCCACTATAAATGTCAAAAAATGTTGCTAATAAGAAAGGGATTAATGAAGTATAATGTAAAAATTTATTTTTTGAAGAATACAAGAAAAAACCAGCTAATAATAAGAAAAACAAAAAGGAATAAGCTGAAATAGTAATAAAAGTATAAATAAAAGCAGGATTAATTATTAAAAAAAAAGAGAAAAAGAAGGTAAATTTTTTAGACAAGTTAACTTTTTTTGCAAAACCTAAAAATAACCATAAAGATGCAAATGCAAAAAATAAGGGAATCAAAAATAAATAAGCATCTACTAAAAATAAATTAATTATTTTTAGAGGTAAATAATGGAAATTGTACCAACTAACCCCTTCTGCTGAAGATAAATGATAATAACTTTCCACGCCCATAATGATTGGTTTATCTTGCCAAAAATTACTAAAAGCAGGAACTAAAAGAACTAAGAAAAGTATTAATGAAAGATAAGCTACTTGATATTTTAAAAGGTGAGAAAATAATCGATTATTATTAATTAAATCTTGAACTTGGTTATTTTCATGTTTATCATTCATTTTGTTTCCTCTAATTTACATTTAACACGATAAATCTGGGTATTCTCATTATAAACTTTTTCCACACAATTACCAACATAATGAAGATCATTAATGTTAAACTTTTCTTTAACTCGAGGAGAAAGAATGATATATTGAACATCATACAGATCTAACGTTTCTAAAGCTTCAGTTTGAAATTGGGTGGTATACAAAACAGTTAAACTATTAAAACGGTCTTCTACGTCTTTAATTAAACTAAACTGATCATCAATAATGTTATTTCTTTTTCCATAATAAGTAACCAAATGCCCCTCTTCAAGTAGAGCTAAAACAGTAACAGTTTGAGGTGTATTACTTTCTAACCATTTAAATGCAACAAGATCCTGATGTGAAGGGGTATCCTGTTCAAACGCAGCATTAGTTGCAGGCATAATCATTGAAACTAACAAAATTATTGAAATGCCCAAAATAAAATGTTTTTTGTAACCACTTAATTTTGTTTTATATAGATAACTGGTAAAATCTTGAAAGAAAATTGCAAAAAGTATCGCAAGAGTAATCCCAAAAAAAGATAAAGATAATTCAAACCTAATAAATCTTAACCAAGCAAGAATAGTTGTCGAAATAACAAAACTTATCAAAAGAAACGACCTCCCCGTTTTTAATTGGAACAGAGAACGATAAACAACGTAAACCCCTATTAAGAAAGGAATAACACTGACCAAAACTATCGCCTGTAAAATTGAAACTGTAGGGAAATAATTGAAAATAATCTCTGGAGGGATATTTTGCCAAATAAATGATATTCCTTCTTCGAGAAACACTCGTTTAAAAAATAAAAACTGAATCCAAAGGAAGAAAAATAAAGAGAATAAAATCAGTTCTAACTCTGCCCGTTTTATCTTTTTATTTTCAACAAATGAGAGAAGGATATAAATTACAAAACCAATCAAAAGAAGAACCGTTGCTCCACTAGTTAATGATAATGCTAGAAGAGTAAGAATATAAATGTAAAGAAATTTTTTATTTTTAATGTTCAAAAACGCATAAATAGCTATAAAAATTAAAGGCAAAAATAAACTGATTGTGGTGAAATTGTTAGTATTATAGAGAACAGGTAAAAAACCGACTATCAACGCAGAAAAAAGTGAAGCTTGTTCATTTTTCACTATTTTTTTACTGATAAAAAAGATAACAATTGTTAAACTAGCAAGGAGTAAGTTGGGTAAAATTTTAGCAACAAGTTCTAAAGGTAAAAATAAATTGAAAAAAGCCATCAAATAATGAAAAGCTGGTAAAAAGATATGTTCCCTTCCACCGTAAGACAAAATGTCGTTATATAATGGTAATCCATTCTGAGTGATATGTTCAACTTGTCTAAGATGAAAATAAGATTCTGGCGTAAAGTTAGGGATAGTAAAAGCTAAGATTAACCTTGTGGTTAAAGTTAGTAAAAAGATAATAATTAACCAATTCCTAATACTTTTTTTCATTGTTTAGGGAGAATATTTTATGTTTTATAAATATAGCGAAGATAGTAATGGTAGAAAACATAAATCTTTATATTTAACCTTTGGAGGTAAACTTTATGCAAAAAATATCTAGTGGAATAAATTTTTTAGATAAAATGCTCCAGGGGGGTTATGATGATAATATTATCACTACAATTTATGGTCCCTCTGGAAGTGGAAAAACTAACTTTTGTTTGATTGCTGCAGTTAAAATTATTGAAAAAGGTAAAAAAGTTATCTTTATTGATACAGAGGGAGGCATTTGTGTTGAAAGAATTAAACAACTATCTGGAGACCATGAATCTGTGCTAAAAAATGTTATTTTTTTCAATCCTGTAAATTTTGTTGAACAAAATGAAATTTTTGAAACTTTACGTGGAATGGTCAACGAATCAGTAGGGATGATAGTTGTTGATTCTATTTCAATGCTTTACAGATTAGCGTTAGGAAAATCTGAAGGTATTTATGATGTTAACGCTTCCTTGGGAAGACAAATAGCTTATTTGGTAGAAATTTCTCGACGAAAAAAAATTCCTGTTTTGATCACTAACCAAGTTTATTCAGATTTTGATAACCGTGACCAAGTGAAAATGGTTGGCGGTGATTTGTTGAAGTATGGCTCGAAATGTTTGATTGAACTGAAAACGTTTGCTAATAATCGAGGATTAGTTTTAAGAAAACATCGTTCTTTGCCAGAAAATTTAACTGCAAAGTTTAAAATCGTCGGAGAAGGTGTAGAGGAAGTTAATTAATTAATTCTTGACATTCTTCAGCACTCAACTTCCGATACTTTCCAGAAAGAACTATTTCTTTCTCAACCAATTCCGCTAAACTTAATCCTAAAGATATTTCTGAATGATAAGAATCTCTTATGTGTTCAAATGGTACTTCTTTGAATCTGTTTTGTAAAGAATCAAATTTACTTGTTAAATCGTCAAATTCTTGTTCAGGAAATTGTTTCTTGAATGCTTGATTGGCACAAACCATCCCATAAACAACATCAACAATTGCATGCTGTTTTGTATAAAGGACAGAAGAAAACATTGCTCCAATACTTTCGTCATAATCATGAAACTCGTTTGGTGTTAATATTGTTTTTCCAATATTGTACGCTAAAACAGAATAAGTAATATGTAAACTAGGACAACAATTTACCGGGTCATCCCAATATTGAACAAACTTTAACGCTTTATCGTTATGCTTTATTGGTCGAGGCATGAATGTTGGTACTTTTTTGAAAACATCTGCCGCAATTTTATTAGCGTGTTTGAAACAATCAACAATCTCTTGAACCTCTTCCTCATCACAAGCCATACTAAAATGTTTAGCTAAAGAAAAGAATTGTGGAATGATTAATGAATACGCTTCTGCATCCTCTGGTTTGAATGGGATTTGTTTATCTGTTTCAGTTTCTACACAATACTTGTCTGCATTTCTAATTATGTTTTGATTATTTTGATATTTGTCTAACCAATCCCAAGCGATATCAGTAAGAATTCTGCCTTTCTTTTTGCTTTGTAAATGTAAGAAATCTTTAATTACTGAGAGAGATAACTCTAGTGGTGGTATTGGTGGAAGAACCATAAATCTATTTGTTGATTATTGATATAAAATAATTTGTGTTATCGAAAAGATATTTTTCCCAAACCTTTATAAAGTACTAACAGAAATAGCTAATTAAAGCCGACGCTTACCTGTTGTAGGGTCAAGCATAGCACATTGAGGCAAAAAATAAATGTGAATAAGTTAATTCTTATTTACTGGAGATTACAAAATGACTGAAGAAAACGAATCATTACTAATAGATTCCAACGAATACTTAAAATCAGGGATTCATATTGGGACTAAATTTAAAACTAAGTATATGGCTAAGTTTATCTATAAAACTAGGCCAGACGGGTTATCAGTATTAAACCTGAAAAAAATTGATGAAAGGATTGCTTTAACAGTTAATGTCCTTGCTCAATATAACCCTGAAGAAATTCTTATAGTTTGTAGAAGAGAAAACGGTTGGAAAGCTTTGAAAGAATTGAACAAATTAACAGGAATAAAAATTATTAACGGCAGATATCCGCCAGGAATCTTAACCAATCCGAAATTAGAAACTTTTATTGAACCAAAAGTGATTGTTGTTTGCGATCCATGGCCGGACAAGAATGCTGTTGAAGATGCAGGTAAAATTGGTATCCCCGTAATTGGTTTTTGTGATACTAATAACCAATCAAACAAATTAGATTTAGTTGTTCCTTGTAACAATAAAGGTCGAAAATCTGTAGGGTTAATCTTCTATCTGGTTGCTCGAGAATTTATGAGAAAGAAAGCAATGTTACGTGGCGATGAAGAAATGCCTTCAAAGATTGAAAACTTTGTTGAAGAGTAATTTTCTTTTTGTTTTTATTTTTTCTTTTTCTAATTTAACAACTTTTAACCATTTTGGTTCGTTTAAGCTTAATAACACGAACAAAGTGCGGTTAAAAGTTGTTATACTCAATTATTTCAGTGCCTTTATCGACGACAAAAACGTACTTTCTAATTAAGTTCTCGACGATAAATCTTCTTTTGTCGTCTAAAAAGATAAAGATAAACCGATGCTTCTTAACGGGACTGACTTTGTTAAATCTGGAAAAAGAACAAACTGTCAATCACTTCGTGACTAACTATAACGTTGATTTAACGGCTCGTTTGCACTCGACCCAAATTTTTTGCTATAACTCTTTTTTCTCGGGGGCAACTAACTAAACTAAATCGGGGGCTAAATTGAAAGAAAAATCAATTATTCTTGAATCCTAATTGCACCGTCATCGTACCATTGTTCACAAAGAATTTTCTTAACTTTACTAGCATCTCCATTAATTCCAAAACCACATTTCTTAGACAGTTCTTTAATATATTCATCAAAAAATCGATCTAGCAATACATTAGTAGCATAATAAGTTGCAAATCTTACTACATTATTATTCTCATCAACAGCAATTAATACTCTTCCTAAAATTGTTCCCCTAACATCTTTAGCCCAAAGAATTCTTTTATTTACTTCAACAGCATTTACTACAGCGCTCCAAAAGTTTGAACCCTCCGTTGCTAGACAAGAACCAGCCACATGATTACCCATTTGTAAAACTTCTAATGGATCAAATTCTGATTGTATAATAATTTTCTTGCCTGTTTTTTGTGCGGCTAATTCTTGACCTCTTAATGACCTTAAAGCATCAACTTGTGTTTTCAAATCAGCAATTAATCCTAAATCATATTTATCCTTTTTAGCAGCAATTTTTCTATATATTGCTTCTATGTTTTCTATTGTTAATTCACCAACTCTTAACTTAAGCTGTTCAGCAATTCTTTTAGCATCAGTCAAATGATGATTAATCCTTTCTTCAATATTCGTTTCCTTGATTTCTTCGGAAGAAATAGTATATTTTTTTCTAAAATCTTTATACCACCATTTATTCATTAAACGTTTTTTACACCACCCCAAATTTTTGGGAAGATTCCAGGGGAAACTATTTAAGATATTCCTCATTAGAGGATAAGTGCCATTAGTTAAATAATTTTGAATTAATTGATAACACTGACTATATACATCCTTAAGATAACCAAGCCTTTCAAGCTTCTTCAAAATTATTAACGCATTCTGGAAATTTTCATTATTAACTTTATCTTTAATATTTTCGATTTTTACTTTAAATGCTTCTTCTAGATGTTTTTCAAATCTTTCATAACTCGATTCTGAATAAAGAGCAAGTAGTGGTTCAAAGAACATTTGTCCAATACTTTGAAGTGTACTTTTCAATTTTCTTTTATTCATATCGTTTAGTTCTGTCAAATCTTTTTTATTAGCAATTAACCTTAGACACTTTTCCCTCTCTTTCTGTAATTTCATCAAAGATTTCTTAAGTTTCTTTAATTTCAGTTCTGGGTCTTGAGCATATCTCAAGTAAATATAAACAAAATCAACAAACGAGTATTGAGAAATATCTTCAAATCCCTCTGTAGCTTGTAACGATTTTAAGAAATCTATTTTAACGCCTTGAAATGTTTCTACACTCAAATTCAAATATCTTAGAAATAAGTTCCTAATCCTAGGATGTAAATCTTTTAATGGAATAATAATGTTTGTTAAAGTTTTAAAATTTTTTTCTTTCAAAGTGATTGGTGTAGCTATTTTCAAAAATAAGTCTAATTCTTGCTGAAAGTTTATTTCTAATACTTCTAAAAGATGATAGTTTCCTAAAAGATCTAATGTTCTCTTTGGATGAATTAATATAAGATAAGTCAAAAATGGCAAAGATTTCTCATCTAAACGATTAAATATATCTACCATCTTACTGATTTTTTGTTTCGATTCTGCGATATAAACAAAAAAGTTGAAAAACCCTTCCAAATTATCTCTATCTATAGCATTTTTAATTTTGGGAAATCCATATCCAAAAAAGTTTCTAGCGTTATGATCTTCTCTTAATGCTTCGCCTAATTTTGGTAAATAAGTAATTATTTCTTCTTTAGTCATAATTCCTCCAATGAATAAATCCCAGACCGCAACTAAACCAGTAAAACAAAAACCTAAACCATCAGAAACTTTTCCTAAGTCAACAAATATATCAACAACATCATCCCAATTTGTTTGTTCTAACTTTGGACCTAGTTGTTTTAGAACTGAAATAATATTATCTTTAATAAAATCTTTATCTTTAGATTCTTTCAACATCCTTACGATTCCAGGAAAGGTTTCCTTTCTAATTAATGTAGTATCACCTAGCCAAGAAAGATCCCAATAATAATTAGCTAAGCTCCCGCCAAGATTATGAAGTTCTGGCAATTCTTCAACTAGTATTGGCCAGAGTCCGGATTCTTCGTATGAATTTTTAGCCAGTAGAAGAGTATACTCAAAAAATTCTTTCTCTCTCCCCTTAATTCTTTCCTTCATATCAAGAACATCAGACCAATGCTCAGCCAAAAAGATAGCATAATCTGGATATCCATGTATTTTGAATCCCCATTCATTTAAAGTTACTATCTTATGTTCGATGGTTTCTTTTTGATGTTCCTCTGGGAGATTTTTCAATAATTCTTCAGCTTTCTCTAAACTACTAGCTAAAGATCTTATCCATCCAATATCTTCTTTCACTTTTTCTCCAAAATGTTCAATAATTTTTAACATAGCGGCATGAATCTCTTCTACTTTTTTAGGATGATTTTCTTGCAGTTTTTCCTTTACTCTTTCGCTATAAACTTCTTCTACCATATCATTAAAAGCATCATTATACTCAATAAGATGAGCATGCTCAACTTTCAATTCTTTGGCAACTTCTTTAAAAGAATTAATGGCATTTACTAATTCTAGGCTTTCGCCCAATTCTTCTTCTAAATCTTCTATTAGTTTAGGAAATTTTTTACTTACTCGTTTACTCAGACGATATGCTCTTCTTTCAGCTCTACTAATATAAGTTAATAATTTACGAGCTTTACTAAATTCTTTGTATGCAAAACCTGATCTTTGCAAACGCTCTAAATCTTGTATCAATAATTTAAGATATTTATACTCAGCAGCAACCCAATCTATAGCCAGAACTAAATCTTTATCAACTTCTTTTTTTGTAGGCATTGTAATGGAACAAAGTAAATGGATTTAAATAATTTACTAATAACAAACTAGCTATTCTCCGCCCCCGAACCCCTGCGAATAGCAAAGAAAAAAACTAAATGCCCCCGAGAATATTAGTCTTGCTTTGCAAGTAATTGATTATATGAGTTATAGCAAAAAACTACGTCAGTCCCTAAAGCATCGGCACTGAAATAACTCTGCGACTTAATGTTCTTCCACTTCGTTCCAGAACTTAAGTCTTGGTCTCCCCACTCCGTTACGCTTCGCTTCACTCGTAGGTCGACGAGTATAACAGGAATTATCAGGTTACGCTACGGGTCGCCACTTCGTAACTCCCCTCCGCTTCACCCAAATCGTTTAATGTTCTCCCTGCGGTCAAACTTAAACGACTTCTGATAATTCCGATGTTATACGCAATTTTTTGGTTACTTTCCATAACTTTTTCACGTTTT
>CAZQLW010000027.1:0-13103 GCA_964594395.1 uncultured Methanosarcinales archaeon
ACTCTTTGCATCGGAAAGTTTTTATATAGTCTCTGTTATATATATCTTTCTGATGAAAAGTTTTTCCCAGGATATTGTAAAGAAATTTGGGCTGTTTAAATCTAGGAACGGAAATAAAGTTGGAAAGTTTTTCTTAAAGTTAGGCATCTCTGCTAACATGATGACCACCTTTGCTTTGATGGTAGGAATAGTAGCAGTTTATTTCCTTTTCAACAATCATTTACTGTTTGTAATTTTGGCAGCAGTACATCTCCTTGCTGATGGACTTGACGGCCTGATTGCTAAAGCCTCTCAGCCAACCAAATTTGGACAATATTTTGATTTGATTTCAGACAGAACAATAGCTTTCTTAGTTTTATTAAAAGTAGCGCTACATTTACAAGATTATTATTTCTTCATAATCTTTGGACTTTATGTTTTAACTCAATTAATATATTTCTCTACTAAACTTGAAGCTCCAGTAGTGTTTATTCGAACCGCAACAATTATTGTAGCAACAGTTTATGTTTTGTATGGACATTTACTAATTGTTGGCTATTTAATTGCTGGAGTGTTTATTGTTTATTCTCTAGCTTTACAATTACAATGGTTTGTTAAAAAAATGTTTACTTAGAACAAATATTTATTAATTACCATTTACTGTCTCTAATTCTTAACCAATAGCTGAGATGGTTAACAGTAATGTGTAACAAAGGACTGATGGTTAGTAATAATACAATAACACTAACCGGGGGAATGTAAACAAAGAAACTAAACAGTATTCCGCCAATAACAAAATCTGTCTGGTCCCATACTTTCCAAGATTCGCCAGGTTTGATCCCTAACTTTCTTTTGTAATAACTTTCTACTAAGTCGCCAAAGATTGCTCCAAAACCAAGCAGGAAACCTAATAAAATAGTAAATCCGCTATAATCAATAATGGCTAGTTTTGTGAATCCTGAAACGTAAGCTAACTTTTGTAGATAAAAAACTAATCCTCCTATTAATGTGGCTGTAATTAATCCTCGCCAGGTTTTATGATGGCCAAACTTATTTTTATGAACAGGCTTTTCTAAGAAAGGAAGCCATTTGAATAGAACCGGAGCCATATTGGCAAGATAAGCTGGTAAAAAGAAGTACAATGCTTTTAAGATTAATAGCCAAATCATAATGAGAAGGAAATTGTTTAGGTTTAAAAGATTTGTTATTGGATATTCTATCCCAGAACATATATACCAAAACACTAAAAAGTATTTAAAGCAATCATTTCTCCTCAACAGAAAACACAAGATATAGAAAATAAAACTCAATTGACGCTATATCTAGCGTGTTATTTAAAAAGTAGGTGAAAAGATGTATTGTCCATTTTGTTCAAAAACAGATACGAAAGTTCTTGAATCTAGACTTCTCAACGATTCAATTAGAAGAAGGCGTGAATGTTTAAAGTGTACTAATCGGTTCACCACTTATGAAAATGCAAAAATACATTTCAAAGTTATCAAGAGGGATGGTAAAGAACAAGAATTTGATTTAAGTAAAGTTAAAAAAAGTGTTGGTAAGGCTTGTGGAAAGATTGAACCAGAAATTCTTACTAATTTAACACGAAAAATTGAAATGAGAATTATCAACAAAAAAATCAGTCCCTTAAAAACTAGCGAAATTGGAAAAACTGTTTTACAAGAACTAAAAAAATATGACAAAATGGTTTATTTACGTTTTGCTTCTATTCACAAAGAAATAAACGATCCAAAAATGTTGAAAAAGGAATTGAATACGATCATTAAGAAATGATTAAAGGAGGAAAGATAAGATGATTAAACAAATTAAGAAAAGGGATGGAAGAGTAGTAGATTTTAACCAAGATAAAATTACTGAAGTTATTTTTAAAGCTGCACAATCAGTTGGTGGTGAAAATTTAACCATGGCAAGGCAACTTTCAGACCGGGCTATGGATTATTTAGAAGTTATGAACGTTGAAATTCCTGACGTAGAAGTTATTCAGGATGTTGTTGAAAAAGTTTTGATTGAAGAGGGGCACGTTAAAACAGCTAAAACATTTATTCTTTACCGTCAGAAACGTAAAGAAATTCGTGAAGCTGAATCTCTTATTGGGGTGAAAGATGATTGTAAACTTGGCCTTAACGCTCTTAAAGTTCTTGAGGGCCGTTATCTAGTTAAGGATAAAGATGGTGTACCCTTAGAATCACCTAAACAGTTATTTGAAAGAGTAGCAGAAAATGTTGCTCAAGCAGACAGTAAGTACGGGTTTGATGTTGAACTTGCAAAAGCTGACTTTTTACAAATTATGTTAGCTAAAGATTTTATTCCTAATTCGCCTACTTTGATGAATGCAGGTACAGAAATTCAACAATTATCTGCTTGTTTTGTTCTTCCTGTAGAAGATGCTATGGAATGTATCTTTGAGTCAATCAAGAATGCCGCTTTAATTCATAAGTCTGGTGGTGGGACTGGTTTTTCATTCTCTCGGTTAAGACAAAAAGGAGCACCAGTAGGTACTACGGGCGGAGTAGCTTCAGGACCAATCTCGTTCATGCAAGTTTTTGATTCTGCTACTAATGTTATTAAACAAGGTGGTAAAAGAAGGGGCGCTAATATGGGTGTATTGAGAGTTGATCATCCTGACATTCTTGATTTCATTACTTGTAAAGAAAAAGATAATCAAATTACTAATTTTAACATTTCTGTAGGAATAACTGAAAAGTTTATGGAAGCTGTAAAAAATAATAGTGATTATGATTTAATTAACCCTTCAAGTAAAGAAGTTATTGGCCAACTTAACGCTAAACGAGTTTTTGATTTGATTTGTACCATGGCTTGGAAGAATGGTGAACCTGGCGTTATTTATATTGACCGGATGAATTGGCTAAGAAGTAATCCTACTCCTTCCTTAGGGGAAGTAGAATCAACTAACCCTTGCGGTGAACAACCTTTGTTACCGTACGAATCTTGTAATCTTGGTTCAATCAATTTAGCTAACCATATAACTAATAACGCTGTTAATTGGGAAAAGTTAAGACAAACAATTCATACTGCTGTCCATTTCCTTGATAATGTTATTGACATGAGCAAGTTTCCAATAGAAAAGATTGCTGAAATGGTGAGAGCTAACAGAAAAATCGGGCTAGGAGTAATGGGTTTTGCAGACATGTTAATTAAGTTAAGGATGCCTTACAATTCTGAACCTGCATTTCAATTAGCAGAGAAGGTTATGCATTTTATTAATCATGAAGCAAAATTAACTTCATTGGAATGGGCTAAGAAGAAAGGCGTTTTTCCTAACTTTGAAAGTAGCGTTTACAATGATAATAATGAAAATAACCGGGTTAGGAATGCTACTCGAACAACGATTGCTCCTACTGGAAGTATTTCTATCATTGGTAGTTGTTCTTCAGGTATTGAACCACTTTTTGCAATTTCTTATTTAAGAAAAACACCTCAGTTTGAATTATTGGAAGTAAACCCACTGTTTGAAGAAGTTGCTCGTGAAGAAGGTTTTTACACTCCAGAACTGATGAAAAAGATTGCTCGTAAAGGAAGTATCCAGGATGTTGAAGAAATTCCTGAAACTATTAAGAAAATTTTCGTTACTGCCATGGACCTTAATCCTGAAGATCATGTAAGAATGCAAGCAGCTTTCCAGAAACATGTTGATAATGCGGTAAGTAAAACAGTAAATTTTTCTTATTCCGCAACAGTTGAAGATGTTTCTAAAGTGTTTTTATTATCTCACGAATTAGGTTGTAAAGGGATCACTATTTATCGTGATGGAAGTAGGGACGTACAAGTTTTAAACATTAAACGTGAAGAGAAACCAGTTGAACCACCAAAACTTATCCTTCCAGAAGTAAAAGAACCAGAAATGTTAGAACAGCCAAAAGGGTCTGAAGAACATGAACAACCAGAACAACCAGAACAACCAGAACAACTAAAAGATTCAGAAACAATGGCCCCTCCTCCACCTTCTCCATCAGGACCTTCAGAATTTGTTGATTCTTCTGATAAAAATATCATTGTTGATGATGACGAGAAAGATGATCTGTTATCTGTTGATGCCGAATTTGCTGGTGGATGTTCAACTTGTCATTTATAATTGATAAGTTATTTTTTATTTTTTTATTTTTTTAAATTTAAACTTTTTAAAAATGGTAAAAAGAGGTCAAGTCCATGTTTACACGGGCAATGGTAAAGGTAAAACTACTGCTGCTTTAGGTTTAGCTTTACGAGCTATTGGTCAGGGGTTTAAAGTTTTTATTGTCCAGTTTATGAAAGGTGGTGCTTATACCGGTGAATACATTGCTTCTAAGAATTATCTCCCGAAAATTGAAATTGCTCAATTTGGCCGGCCGTGTATTAAACAACAGAAACAACTTAAAATTGATGGTTTTAGTCCAAAGGGCAGTCGTAATAAAACTCTTTTTGATTTTGTCCGTGAAGATATTGATTGCGGAAGTTGTCGGTACTGTTTCCTGAACGATGATATTCAAAAAGATTATGTTAATGAAGCTTTTGTTAAAGCACAGGAAGTGGTTTCTAGCGGAAAATATGATTTAATTATTCTTGATGAAATTAACACTGCCACCAAGTTAGGGTTTGTTGATTTAGAAGAATTATTAATTTTGGTTAAGAATAAACCTGAGCAGATGGAACTTGTTTTAACTGGGAGGGGTGCACCTGAAGAATTAATGCTTATTGCGGATCTTGTTACTGAGATGAGGGTGTATAAACATTATTTTGATGATGGTATCCATGCAAGAAGAGGAGTTGAGTATTAAGTAAAAAGGGTGAGCAGCGCCAATTGAGGGGCATTTTGTTGGTTCACTTAATAATAAGTTTGCTGAATGATAGTGAAGTGTAATTGAACCTACAAAATTATGGCCCCGTGCCCTGCTCACCCGAGAATAATAATTATACATTCAGTATTAGATAAAATTTATATACTTGCCTGGGTTCATAAAACAAAAACGAGGTGAATACTATAATGGCAAAAGGATTAAAAGATGTTGAAAAGGTTTCTGATAATTTGTCAAAGACACTTAAGTGGTCTGGTTCAATGTACAGTTATCTTAATGAAGCAGTGAAACTGCTACGAAAATTAGCATTAATGAAAGATTTTAAAACTGCAAATAAATTATACAAAGATATTCATTATCAATTAAGATATGCTACTAACTCTCAACGAAGAGGAATTAATCGTTATTATCCAAAAGTTAAATCTGGTTTGAAAGATTTGGAAGAATTTTTTAGTGATGATATGAAGAACGAGTTAGAAAAAATTAGAACAATGATTGAACCTAACGAAGCAATATTAATCAGAGAAACTTCTTTTTATGTTGGAGAATTAAAAAGTGATTTTATTAATTTGAAATTACAATTAGGATTGCTAAAAAAAGATGAAAAGCGTTTACCTGCAGTACAAGCTTTAGTCAAAAAGTTGATTAAAGAAATTAATGCTACGATTGCTAAAGGCGCAGGCCAGGTTGGGTTAGTTCCATTTGTCGCTATTTTGAATAACCATTTGCGACCTTTTGTTACTAAGTTAAAAAAAAATTCTGCTTAACTTTCTTTTTCTTTTTAATTATTCTTCTTTTAATTCCAAGAAAAGTTGTCAAGTTTAAAATCTGATTCCGGTTCTCCACGCAGAATCCAATCTTTTAAACATCTCGCTTGATAGAAAAACTTATCGCCCCTTTGTTTAGCACCACCAGGCATTACTAAAGGGTCATCATGATCTGCTTCGTAAACAGTTCCAGAAATCTCTTTCATTCTTTGATTTTCAGTTGCCGGATCACCGCACTTAACACAAAAAGCATGGTTCATATGTACTTGGTTAGCAAGACACATTAATTTTGGTACATCACCAAAATCTTTTCTGTTAAATCCTCGTGGTAATCCTGTACCCCAAAATTTGTAACCTTTAGGCTGATATTCAAAAATTAAATCATAAATGCCCTGGATAAACTGAAATTCATCGGTGAACGAATTTTTAATATTTGGATGGGCACTCAAATATTCTCTAATGTCATCTGCGGTATCAATCATTACTGAGGGTACTTTTTCATTATTGTGTAACGTTACGTTACCCTCATCAAAGATTTTTTTATTTTCTTTACCATCTTCGCCGTAACGATCATCGCCAATCCATTTGAAAACTACGTGATCTAATTTTTTCCGTTCTAGTTTACTTAATTCTCTTTTCCACTTCTTAGATTTACCGCCAAACATTGGTCCGACAAAGGTTTCTAATGATCCAGACAATTGTCGAGATATTGGTGGGCAGTCATGGTGATAATGGTGGGTGCATACTGGGAAATATTCTTCTTCGATTTTTTTGCTTCTGTTAGCTTCAAAATTTAAACAGTTATGGTAAGAACAGATTGCTTTGGCAAGGATTACTCTGTCAGCTAGGGCCATAAAGTTTGGCATTTTTTTGTAGGGTTGACCTTTTGAATTAAGGTTAAGTCCGGAAACGATTACATTTCTGTTACTTCTTACAACTGCATCAGTTAAATCAATAATTCTTGAATCCTCATAATGTGGCGCGCCAGCAATAATGATGGTGCTTGTATCTTTATTTATCCGATTATAGATTGGTTCAATTTCGCTGGTAACAATAGTTTTATGTCTTCCAATCCTTTCTGGATCTTTTTCATCTAAGGGGTGTCGAAAAATTAAAATATTGGAATCGGTTTTGTAACCACTATCAATGGACGCATCAAGAAATGATTCTAATTCTTCAGTTTTTTCTGAACCTACTGGGCCAGAAATAACGGTTAAACTTCCTTGTTTGAACGGTTTAGCTCTTAAAGACATAGTAAACAAAATCACCCCTTTTTTTTATCATCTATCTAAAATTAGAAAATGTTACCCATTAATAAGTGTTATTTTCCTGTAACAGATATATTTCAGTAGTTGATTACATTTTTATTAATATTTTTTTGTATTCGTTACTCTTCATAACAATAATCTATATAAATCATTTCTTATCCATATCTTCAATGCTTCTGCAACAATTAAAACTTAACAATGTTCGTTCTTATTTAAATGAAACAATAAACTTTTCTTCTGGTTCAACTCTTTTGTCCGGCGATATTGGTTCAGGGAAATCTACCATTTTATTAGCGATAGAATTCGCTTTATTTGGAACTAGTAGAACAGATTTACCTGCAGAAGCACTATTAAGAAAAAGTAGTTCTCTGGCTAGTGTTGAACTAAGTTTTACTGTTAATAATAAAGAAGTTACTATTAAAAGATCACTCAAAAAAGAAAGAAATTCTATCAAACAAGTTGCCGGTCATTTAATTATTAACGGGATGAAAAAAGATTTAACTCCTGTAGAATTGAAAGCTGAGATTATAAATTTGTTAGGTTACCCGGAAGAGTTTATTACTAAAAGTAAAAATTATATTTTTCGGTATACCATTTATACCCCTCAGGAAGAAATGAAATTTGTTCTTCAAGAAAATCCAGATATACGGTTAGATGTTCTTAGAAAAATATTTAACATTGATAAATATAAAACTATTCGAGATAATGTTCAACTTTCTCTTAAACAAATGAGGCGTAACATTGCCATTTTGGGAACGAGAACTGAATCTTTGGAAGAGTACAAAAATAAATTGAATGTTTTTGGGGACACAAAAAAACAGTTAGAAAATGATTTAATTGAGTTATCTCCAAAAATTGCTGAACAGAAAGAAAAAATTGTTCAACAAAAACAAGATTTGTTAAAGTTAGAACAAGAACAAAAAATCTATCTTGACTTGAACCAGAAGAATGAAACGATCTTAATTTTAAACAAAGATAAGAATCAACAACTGGAATCATTGAATCAAAAAAAAGAAAAATTACAAAAAGAAATTAATGAACTTTCCCTTCCTGAAGGACAAACTATTGAGCAGTTACACGCATTGATTAATAAGCATGAAGAAGAGAAAACTAAAATCTTAACAGAAAAAACAAGTTTACAACAAAAAGTTAGCCAATTACAAGAGATGATAAAAGAGAAACAGCATCAGTTAGTTATTGTTAGTGAGGAGATATCTTCCATTGCGGAAAAAGAAAAGTTTAAACAGCAATTGACTGTTGAGGTTGCAGAAAAAGATAAACTTAATCAAGATAGGTTACAATTAGAAGAACTTCTACTAAAAACTTCTGAGTTAGTAACCAAAAACAAAACTTTGCTTGTTCAATCTCAAGAACTTAAATCTACCATTGTTACTCTTGACAATTGTCCAACTTGTTTACAAGACGTTTCTGAATCTCATAAATATAAAATTCAATTCCAAGAAGATGAAAAAATTAAACAGGCAGAAAATCTTCTTTCAACTCTTAATACTAAGAAGTCAGACATTTTGGTTCAGAGAGAAGATGTGCAACAAAAAGTTAATCAGCTCTTAGAAAAAGAAAATTTATTGTTAAAAACCAGTTTAGAACTTAAACAGTTGGAAGAAAAACAGGGACAACTTCAAAATGATAAAGAACAATTAAAATTATGGGCACAAGAAAATAATGTTTTAATGCAACACCTTAATAAGTTTAATGAAGAAAATAAAGTTGAAGAGATTAATTCTAATTTGAAAGAATATCAACAATCATTAAATTTAATCTCAAAGAAAACGCATTTGCAAAAAAGTTATGAAGATATTGATCAACAAATTGTTCAATTTAAAACTCAACTTGATGATTTAAACCAGCAATCAGAAAATGTTAAACAGCAATTAATTGGTCGGGAAGATCTCACTGTTAAAATTAATGAAATTAAAAATGTTTATATTGATCTTACTGAAAAAGAAAAAATATTGTCAGTTGAACAAGCTCAGTTAGAAACACAAAAAAATGAAATAATTAAGCAAGAATTAGAATTAGGTGAAACTGTTAATAAGTTAGTTAAAGAAAAAAGTAAACTGTTAAGATTAAAAGAACTTCATCATTGGTTAGATGCACATTTTTTAAAATT
The DNA here is from genome assembly GCA_964594395.1 of uncultured Methanosarcinales archaeon. Lineage (GTDB taxonomy): Archaea > Nanobdellota > Nanobdellia > Woesearchaeales > GW2011-AR9 > CAZQLW01. The sequence goes on from CAZQLW010000027.1 coordinate 8,957, forward strand.
AACTTATACTATTGAAAAACAAGTGATGTTAAATATCCATTATCTTTTTAATCAACTTTTCCAAGAATGGTTCTCTATCCTTATTGATGATGAAAATGTTATCTCTCGGATAGATGATTCTTACACTCCTATCATTGAACTGAACGGTTATGAAATCTCTTTTAATAATCTTAGTGGTGGAGAAAAAACTTCTGCGGCTTTAGCTTACCGGTTGGCCCTTAATAAAGTTATTAACGAAGTTGTTCAAGAAATTAAAACTAAAGATCTTTTAATTTTGGATGAACCTACTGACGGTTTTTCTTCTGAACAGCTTGACAAAGTTAGGGACGTTTTAGAAAAGTTGAATTTGAAACAGATTATTCTTGTTTCGCACGAAACTAAGATTGAAAGTTTTGTTGAAAACATTGTTAGGATTAACAAAAATGATGGAGTGAGCCAAGTTGTTTGATGTAATTTAAGATAGTTTAAGATAGAAACCATATATCTTTAGTATCGATACTAGAAAACAACCATCTCTTTGTAACTATTACTAACAAGAAACGTTTAAATAAACTTTTTCAAGTTAGATTTTTAAGATGAAAAAATTAGATTTGATACCTTCTGAACAGTGGGATGACCGGGTTGTAACAAAAGAAGCCCAAAAAAGGATTATTAAGAAAGGTAAAAGTTATTCTGTTCATAATTTAGTGTATCATTTAGTTAATCTGGATGATGAAAAGAAATTAGTTCATCGAGATCTAGGATTAGTTTATTCTTCTTTAGTTCTTAATTTCCCAAAAAATTGTTATGTTAGTCAATTGGACCACCACAGTTCGGGAGAACTTGTTCGATCTTTTAAGAAAAAGTTTCAGGATTTAACGAGGGTGGGTTTTTATAGATTATATCAACATTTACGTTTATCAAGGGATGTTAATGATTTTTCTTCATTAGAAAACTTTTATCAAGAAAAAATGCTTGAAAAAGTTTACAATCCTATTTCTGATAATGAACATGCTTTAGAATCGCAAATTGCAAATCTAATGAAAAATGAAGGTTTCATGGATGATAATTTGCATGCTAAAATTGGAAAAGCGTTAGAGTTTGGGGCAAGGAACTTTTATAGTGAATTTAAAACAACACATAACGATCCTAAATTTCATGAATATAATAAAATTCTAGAGAGTATAGGAGAAATTTTACGTTAGGTAATTTAAAAGATGGTTGATAGAAAAAGATTTTTACCCGATACTAGTTCACTAGTTGATGAACCAGAATTAATTTATAAATTATGTGATGGGGATGATCTTAATATTCATTATAAAGTTCTTGAAGAGTTAGATTCTTTAAAAACTAATTATAAAAAAGGGCCAGAAGAAAGAGGTAATTCTCGGAAAGCATTGGGGATAATTCGTGATTTAATTGAAGGTTATAATGGTGAACCTTTATCAGTTGGAAAAAATGGTGGTACTATTGCTATTGTAGAAAATGAAGTAGAAAAAAATTATACTCATGCTGATCCTGCTATTTTAGATTATCTTAAAGAACAATATGCCCAGAATAATGAAATTATTTTGATTTCTGAAGATACTGGTTTAGTTGTTAGAGCATGGGGAAAACAATTCCAAGCCCAAAGTAATCGTAGTAAAAGAAAAGGTAAATCTATTGAAGATATTTTTGCCCTTCCTGAATCTGTTGATCTGCCTTCTAAATTAAGAGAACAATTACGTGATAAAAAAAGTGTTTCTATTAGTGATGAGGAACTTAACCAATATATTAGTGATCAGGGAATTGATAATTACGATAATATTTTGCATAAATTTGTTCACAACCAATATTTACATTTGGAAGGTGATACTTTAGCTTTACGATATTTAAACAAAAATCAAAGTAAAATTCATACTTTTAAACCTTTATGGGTTACTGATACGCAAAGAATTCAAGGTATTTATCCTAAAAATAAGGAGCAGAAATATGTCATGGATGCTTGTTTGGATGATAATATTAAGTTTGCTTCTCTTTTGGGTAAAGCGGGTACCGGAAAAACTTTAGTTGCTTTAGCTTGTGGATTACATTCCGTACTTGAAACAAAAAAGTATGAACAGCTAATTGTTGTGAGGTCAACTGTTCCCGTAGGGAGAGAAATTGGTTTTTTGCCCGGATCTATTGAACAAAAAATTGACCCTCATTTTGGACCGATAAAAGATGCTATGGAACTGATTTTAAAAAGAAAAAATATTATCCCCGGTGCTAAAAAGAAAAAAAAGAGTCCTGAAGAAGATATTGATACTATGGATTTGGACTATTTTTTAGAAGAGGGCACCATAAAATTTATCCCTTTAACTTATCTTCGAGGAAGGAGCATTCCTAACGCTTACATTATTTTTGATGAAGCCCAAAATTTAAATTCTAGCATTACAAAAACAATCCTGACTCGGCCAAGTGCAACTTCGAAGATAATTTTTAATGGTGACCCTTATCAAATTGATGAACCTTATTTAGATACAGAAAATAATGGGTTAACTTATGCTACTAAAAGATTTTTGGGACAAGACCTTTTCTCAGCGGTAATATTAAAGAAAGGAGAAAGAAGTGAACTTGCAGAATTAGCAGCAAAATTACTCTGATTTTTTATTATTTAACAACTGCTTCTAAACTTTTAATTCCTACTTCAATTTGTTTATCGCTAGGTTCTTTAGTGGTTATTCGTTGTAACCATAATCCTGGAGCAATAAAAACTTTTACTATTTTACTATTTTTGTATTTGCCACTTAATTTAATTAATTCATAAGCAATTGCAGCAATTACCGGCATTAATAAAATTCTTCCTACTAACTTAATCCATAACGGGCCATTGATTAAAGTAAAAACGATTATTGACAAAATTAACACTACGAAGAGGAATGATGTTCCGCATCTGGGATGTAATCTTGAATATTTCTTAACATTATGGACATGTAAATGTTCTTTTGCCTCATAACAAGCAATACACTTATGTTCTGCTCCATGATATTGAAATAATGTTTGAACATCTTTCATAAACGAGATTAGTATTAAGTATCCCAAAAATAAAATAACTCTTAAAGTCCCGTCTAAAATGTCAAACCAAATTCCTTCAGAATGAATCCAGTTGGCTGCAAAGAATGGTAACACCACAAATATTAGGATTGCAAATAGTAACGAAATAACAATTGTACCAATAACTTCTTTTTTTGTTAATTTTTCTTCTTTTTCTAATTGTTGATTACTGCTCCAAATTAATGCTTTAACACCATCGTAAAGAGTGTAACCTAGTCCAACAACTCCTCTGATGAAAGGTTTTTGAAAATATTTTGGATATTTACTACTTTTTTCTTTTTTAATTTTTATCTTTCCTTCTTTTGTTCTTACAGCTACAGCAAACTTATTTTTATTACGCATCATTACGCCTTCAATTACTGCTTGTCCACCAACTTCCATTTTTAGAACTAGATTCTTGAAACTATATAAAATTAACTTATCGGATTGATAAGATTAGATTTTTTGATAATATTCAATAAATAAATCTTTAGAAATGTTTAATCCTGCTTCTAAGAAACATTTTGCTAAATTGTACGCATCTTTATTGAAATCTTTACTTTTCTTAAAGTTAAGTAATCTTTGTAAAGTAAATGTAGATAAATAACCATCATTTAACTTTATGACTGCTTCTTTTTCTGTTTTACTTTTAGTTTTTCTTGTTAAAGTAAATTTTTTTGGATGAAAAATTAAACTTTTGTGGGTGTGGTTATCTTTTTTTTCTTTGAACCCTTTTGATTCAAGTTCCGTTTTTACTAAATTAAGTAAAATACTTTTTTTATCTTTAAATTTTTCACTAATTTGGCGAGGTTCTTTTTTTTGTTCTAGAAAGTGTACTCTTCCAAGATATTGTTTAACTTTTTGTCTTGGTCCAGATTTGGTGTTGACTGTTTCTACCAAATAAGCGTATTTCTTGTCATTAATTTTTTTAATACGGATATAAGTCATATTAAGTTAATGTGGAACACATATATATAAGCGTTTCGTGCTCTATACTTACCTCTATTTTTTTAATTTATGAGGTAAAATGTTACATGTAGATTAATTAGAAAATATTGTTTATTCTTCTTCAATTATCTCTTCTTCCACTACTGGTTCTTCAACCACTTCTTCA
>CAZQLW010000027.1:13203-15091 GCA_964594395.1 uncultured Methanosarcinales archaeon
TTCTTCCACTACTGGTTCTTCAACCACTTCTTCAATTTCTGTTGGCTGTTCTTCCACTATCTCTTCTTCTTCTTCTTCTTCAACAATAACTTCTTCAACTACTGGTTCTTCAACCACTCGACGACGAGAGTTAACTTTTGTTTTCTTCTCGTTACAATTAATTCCAATTAATCTTAATTCTGTTTCACTCAAACATTGTTTCAAAACTTTACAATATTGATTAGAATCAAGTTCAGAATTAAGTTTGAAACCTTCATCGATAAATTTTGATGGTAAAATGTAAACATTTTTTTCTTCATCACTATTAATTTTTTCAAAATTGTTACAGGTAGGGAAATTAATTAAGAGATCAAAACTTCTCCAATTATTAAATTTCACTGCTAAATCGTAATTTTGATGGTCACTTTCACAACTTGAATCAATTTCTTCAATCTTATGTTGATTAACAGTTTTTATTATTTGATAAGAAGAATCAATTTCTTTATCTTTTACTTGGACACAAATGCTTACTGAATCAACTAATCTATAGAAAGGGTTTACCATAATATTTTTTTCTAAATTATCTTTTACTGCTAACCCTAATTCTTCTGGACTTTGAAAATGGATTGCTTTTCCGGTTGTAACTCCTTTAAACAATAATAATGAACCTACTATTAAAAGGGCACTAACAATTAAAATGCTAAATATTTTTTTATGGTCCGGGCCAACATTATTCATTATTTTATTTTGAACTTTATGAATTTTACTTTGTACTTGTTTTTGTTGCGGTTGAATTAGTGTTTCAGGAGTAACTCTACCTTGTAAATATTTTTTATAATTATGTTTCATGGTTTCTTTATAAGCCCAATCAATATCTTTCTCTGGCCAACCGGCTTTAATCAAATTAGCTTTAATTACGGGATATTTTTTACCTTGTTTAATGTGGGACGTAATGTAATGGATGATTTCTTGGTTAAGTTGCATCCCCTTACTTTTATTGTTGTTAATATAATAAATTACTCCTAACCCTACTGCTATTGCAAGAAGGATAAAGAAAATAAAACTTAATACTTTGGTTAATGTTTGCTGTTTAGCTAAATTTTCTTCAACACTGCCCAGTTCAGATTTTGTTGTTTCTAGGTTTGTTTGTAACCCGGCCATTCCTGTAGAAACACTTTTTAAATCATTTTTAGTTTCTTTTTGTTGTGATTCAATTATTTGGATACTTGAGTCTGTATTTCCAATTTTATTATCTAATGCCGATAATTGCTGGTTAATATTATTTACTTCTGTTAAAGTGGTTTCAACTTTTTCTTTTAAACTGGATACTTCTGTTTCTAATGTTTCGGTTCTGGAAGAGATTGTTAAATGGGAACTTAATTCTGTCTCTGTAGATTCTTCTTCAAGAATGTCGATACAAGTTTCAGTTTCTAAATCACAATAATCAAAATCTAGGCTGATACAAATTTCATTTTCTGTACAAGGAAATTCTGTATCCTCTTCTAAAATGGTTATTATTTCTTCATCTGCACAAAAACCAACCTCTAAATCGCAATAATCATATTCCATTAAAATACAATCTTCATCTACTTCACACTCAACAACTTCTTCTATGCTTTCATCTTCAGCAGTTAAAGTATCTTCTTCATCTGTGGTTAGAAAACAAGTATTAGTTACTGGGTTACAGAAACTGTCTTCAAAAGTAGTGATACTAATACACTCTTGGTTATTTTCACATTCAAGATAAGTATCTGTACTTTCCTCAGCAATTGCATAAATAGCTAGAACTAATATGAACAAACCTAACAATAGGTAAAAGTTGTTTTTTCTCATCATTCCTCTTTTAATAACAGATAAGGTTATTTTTATTATTTATATATATTTCGTTTAAGTTGATAATAAGATAAAG
>CAZQLW010000028.1:0-1590 GCA_964594395.1 uncultured Methanosarcinales archaeon
TCCGCTCCTTCGTCGCTCCACGAGGAAAACTGAAACTTCGTTTAGTTGCGATGTTCAATAAAATTTGAGTTTTAAAAACTTAAAAATAAAAAATTAAACAATTGTAGAATTAGTTTCAACTGGAGGTTCTACAATTTGACACAAATTATCACAATCTTTACTACCATCACATGCTTCAGGACCGTTAACTATCCCATCACCACACGACTCAGTTGCAACACACGTAAACCCGTCACAAAAATTATTACATGTGCCAGTTCCAGCATATCCTTCAACAGTACATTCTTGTGTGTCACCTAATTCGCAAACTTCAGGTTCTACTAATAATTCATCACCACACACAACAGGACATTCACCTACTGCATCACCATGGCTTAGATGTTCTTTAATTTCTGTTATTAAAACTACGGTTGTTGCTCCGTTTCTACCTTCAATATGGCATATGGTTTCTTCGTTTACTCCAACTACTAAGAATGCCCACCATGGTTTAGTTGTTTTGATAATTTCTCCTGTTTCGGTATCTATTAAAGTTTCTAAATCAACTTGCGTATCAAAAAGACCAAAGAGCTTGCCTTCTTGGTTTGCTGTAGCTGAGAAAACTGCTTTATCAGAAACTTCCTTTATTTCTATAACTAAATCATTAACAGTTTGAAATTCGTCAAGTACAATCTGTAAAGCTTCATCTGGAAAAATTAGAATATCTTGTTCAACACCTGTTGAAAGTTCTGCTTTAAGTGTTGTTTCTGCTTCTTTACTTTCAGCTTTAACAGATAATTTAGTTTCAAATTGTGCCCCTTTAACCTCAATTAAGTTTGTAAATTCTTCTTCACCGGCTTCAACTTCACTTTTAGTTTTAATGATAACTTCCTTTCCATCAGAACCAATAAATTTTCTCTCTAAGTATGTTTCTTCTTCACCACTTTTCACTTCAGTTTTTGTCTTTGTTATAGTTTCAGAACCGTCACCACCGACAATTTTCTCTTCAAATGAAGATTCTTCTTCACCACTCTTAACTTCAGTCTTCGTTTTCACTATTTTTTCAGATCCATCAGATGCAACTATTTTTTCTTCAAATGAAATTATGGTCTCGCCATTCTTTACTTCTGTTTTAGTTTTTGTTACGGTCTCAGAACCGTCTACTCCAATAATTTTCTTTTCAACTTCAGTAGTTTCTTCACCATTTTTAACTTCAGTTTTAGTAATTATTTCTACTTGATTTCCGTTTTCATCAACATAAACTTTCTTCTCTTCAGTCTTATCTTCATTTGTAGTAACTTCAATTTTTTGCTCCATCTTCATATACTACTTTTGTTTTTGGTTCAGCATCTGATTCTGCCTGTTGAGCAGCAGACTTGGCATCTGATTCAGCTTGTTGGCTTGCAGATTCTGCATCACTCTCAGCTTGCTGAGTTGAAGAACTAGAATCGCTACTTGATTGTTGGCTTGACGAGCTAGAATCACTCTCAGCCTGTTGACTAGCAGATTCTGCGTCACTTTCAGCTTGTTGAGAAGCTGATTCGGCATCTGATTCTGCCTGTTGGCTTGCAGATTCTGCATCACTTTCTGCCTGACTAGAATCACTTGAATCAG
>CAZQLW010000028.1:1690-14344 GCA_964594395.1 uncultured Methanosarcinales archaeon
TGTTGGCTTGCAGATTCTGCATCACTTTCTGCCTGACTAGAATCACTTGAATCAGAACTACTAGAATCACTAGACCCACTATCTCCCTCGGAGTCTCCAGAATCACCACCATCATCATCATCTGCAATAACAATAGACAAACCGATAGTTAACATTAAAATTAATAACAAAGCTAATATTTTTTTCATCATAAACACCTCTTTTATACACATCATTACTTAACGATATATAAAATTAGCGATTTCTTTTAAGTTCCCCTAATCTTCTTAACCAACCTTTCAGGCAGTGAACTAACACCACTTAAATATTTAAGAACTAAATCGTCCAATTCTTTCAAAAATGGAAATGATAAATTTTCAAGAGAAAAAAATCCTTTCTCGGTTAATAAATGTTCTAGATCGTAATCCATGCCATGGTTATCAATAAAATTTCTAGTATGAATAAATACTCGTTTGTCGTACAACATTCCGTTATGTCCAGTACCTTTAATTTCAATATTAGTAACATTGTCTCGAGAAGGTAAAATTGCGTTCTCTGAAGGGTTAATAATCGGATCAGATAAACTGTACATGTTAAGGTATTCAACTTCTTTTGGTAAAGGATTTCTGTACATCTTTTCTAAACGTTTATTGCCGCTCCATAACTGTCTTAACGGTTTAATTCCCATGAACGCAAGTGCCCATCGAGAACCATAGAATGGTGTTGCTAAAGTTACAACTTTGTTAAACAATTCTGGATGTTCCATAGAAGCAATAATTCCCATTAAACCGCCCTTACTATGTCCAACATAATCAATCTTTTTCCCAGTAGAATTAACTTCTTCTTTAACTTCTTTAATCAAATCATCGGTTAAAACCCATAAACCGCGCATGAAATTGTATTGTCGGTTATTAATCCCATAACATTCTAAAGCTGCACTAATTCCTTTCATTGAATATGCACCAGTAAAAAATCCGTGTCGTAAAAAAACTTTAGATTTACCATTTTCACTTTCACGATCATAATTAGCTTTAGTTGTTGGTAAATGGTCAGTTATCCTTTCAATTAAGGGATACTTTTTTAACATTAGTTTCGCAAGTTGTGGAGAATCATTTAACAACAACTCATAAATTACGTCCTTTCCAGTCCCCATTTCCCGGAGCATATCATCTACAAACATATAATATTAAATATTTTAAGAAGTATTTAAACTCTGCGATAAATTAATCTTTATTTTTCATAGCTGTTGTATGCGTACCTTTATACCCGGCAATTTGCCACATATTGATTCGTGGATACATTGCACAAACTTCTTTAGAACTGTAACCTCTATTAAACAATTCAAAAGCTTCATCAATGGTTAAACTTTGTTTTTGAGAAGTTTTAGGGATTTTTTGTCTATTGGGGATAGTTTTGTTATAAATTATAAAACTGATATATTCTGGATTAATTCGTTCACCAACATACCGTACAATTCGGTTTAAACGGTTACGTTTTTTAGGATTCATTTGTTGATATACTGAAGCAAGCCAACTAACATTTTGTTGTCCACTAACAAATTGTGATAATACTGGTTCTTCATTTAAACTTTCACATAAATCTCTCCTTTGTTCTAAAGCATAAAAGTCTGAAAAGAAGTGGTTCACGTTATTGTCTTTAGTTTTATAACTAATTCTTTTCATATCTCCCACGAAGTAAGGACGAGAATGACACGCAATCAATGCTAAAGATAAATATTTATTAATATTTTCTTCTTTTAAAACATTTTCTAAATTGGCCATTAACTGATCATTAGCTTTAATGTATTCGATAAAGTTTTGAGGTGGATTTTTTTCCAGTTCGTGAACCATTTTTTCTCGTTCAGTTTTCGGTAAAGAATTTAACAACGCACCGTTAATTGTACAGGAATCTCTCCCCATTAACATTTTTAAAACAATACTTGTAATTCCATAATCACGATGTCCGTTAAGATTTTTTTTATCTAAAACTTGATCAGGGATCTCGTCCATGAAACCTTGTTCACCAAGTACAGATTCTAAACGTTCTTCTAAATATGGTTGTAAATATAACATTTTTGTTGCATCTGCTTCCCGGTTAGCAAAAAAGTTTACTCCCAGAACAGATTTTTCTTTAAGAATTTGTTTTCTAATAATAATTTCTAAAGCTCTTAATTTTTTTTCTGTAAGAGAACCATCAAAATCTAGTAAAATAGTATCAAACTTATCATCAGTTGAAGCTAAGTAATCTAATAAATCTTCATTTTTAAGATTTAATCCAGAAAACTCTCTTTTAAGATGAGATACACGAAGTGGATCATTTTCAACAACAACTTGATTTTTTAATGGTACGCCTAATTCTAAATAACCATTAACTTCTCCACCATAACCACCAAGGTAAAGTACTTTTGAATTTTCGTCCAACTCAATGTTTCTTTTTTGAAATTCGAACCATTGGTTACGCCATTCATTCTTGTTTGCATAATTATATTGATCAACATTTTCAACAACATTTTCTAAAGGTAAATATATTTTTGCACCACCTTTTGCTCTATACATCCTAATTAAACCTTTATCTCGCATTCGTTGAGTTTCAAAAATCGGATCTAGACCAGGAAACTGTTTACGAAAAGCGTCATTATAACCATCATAACGGACATGAGCTCCATTTTGATTTTTTTCTTTCATTACTTGATTAATGTAATTGATAGTAAAATCCTCAGGAGTTAATGGCAATTGTCTAGGTTTATTTTCAGTAACAAGTTTTCTACGTGGAGCACGAGAAGGTGGTTGAACTACAGTTTCCAATGTTTCTTTTTCTGCTGGCTGAACAATTTCTTCTTTAATTAAATCATCTTGAGAATAATATACTTTACCTTCAACAATTTGAAAAGGAATCCCTTCATTTTTACTCATGCTTATCAAATCAAGTATTGAAACTCCTAAATGATTTGCAGCTTCTTTTAGTGATAACGATTTATCTTTTACCATTTTGTTCTTTTATATCATCAAAAGCTTTTTGAAGATATTCTAAAGTATATCCTTCAGCAATAGTTCTCCATTGAGAATTAAGGTAATAACAACCACCGTCTCTACTTTTATAAGTATCAATTAATTCCCCTAATTTTTCCATGGTCTCACTAACAATCTTTTTATCATGCGAGATGCCATTTTTTTTAAGACCACTTATGATATCACTGAAAAAATTTTTTCCATTTTTATAATTCTTATTAATGCAAAGATTGTTAGAACTACTAGGTTTTATGTTAAGACCATCCTTAATTACAGCATCTAAATAATAAACGTTATATCCTTCAGAAGTTAATCCCTCAACTAACTCTCGTTCATAACTTAACTCTTCACAAATTAAATCAATTGAATCTTTCTTCTTCTTAGGCTGTTGTTTTGGTGGATTAAATTCTAGATTTAATACATCAATATTTCCGGGAAGAAACCGTTCCGGTGAATGTGGTAAAGAATAAGCTTCTGGAACTTCATCGGCAAACTTTTCATTAATTTGTCCTACTAAACCGTATAAAGTGTTAAAGTAATTTGCTAAATCACCATTTTTTAAATTTAAAATGGTTTCTTCTTTATCAGCAGCAAATATCTTTGTTACCAATTCTTCATCACCTAACGAAGAAAAGTTATTAATAACAGTTTTTACTTTTTCAGTACCATGTTCAGAAATGTAGTGGTCAATTGTATTTGGTAAATAACCCCTTGCTCGAACTAACCATCCTGGTTCGAGTACAGGTTCAGGTTCACTTTTAGTTACAGATTCATCTTTAGAACCTAAAAGTTCCATATAATCTTCAATATTTTTTTCAGTGAAATAAACACCGTTATTTTCTTTAACAAAATTTATTTTTCCAGCTTTTGCTTCACGAACTAGGTCTAAGATTTTTAATTCTAAAAAACTTGCTGTTTCTTTCAGTGATTGTTTAATCTCTTCTGTTTTTTTTTGTTTAGCCATTTTAATTTATTTTTTTATTGAAAACGTTCTTTTAATTTCCAACCTCGACCGTCGTAAGTATGTTTCTCAACAAAATCCTTTGCTGAATCCACTAAATACATTCCTCTATCTCCAGCTTTTTCAAAGAATCCATGTTTAGCTTTATTATTAACAGATCCAGTACTAACCATTAAAAGTTCTGCTAATTCTCGAGAAGAGATAGTTTCATCTTTAATGGCTTGAATTTTTCTTCGAGCAAAATAGTTGCCTAAATAAATGTCCATCTGTTTCTGAGGAACATAGTTAAGCTTACCAACTTTTACAGCGTTAACTTTCTCTTCCCTAATATCTCTATTAAGTGAAGCTTGATAACTTTCTAAACCATACGCATTACCTAATTCTTTTTCTGCTCGGTCTTTTAAAATTAAAGCTACCTCTCTAGTAGAATAAAGTTTACTTGGACCTAGATGTCTTTCCAAAGATAACAGATTAACTAACACAGAACCGTCTTTTTTCTTTGTCCTTATTGATCCACCGTCAGTATCTAAACGGTTACCAAAATATAAATAATTGTCAGCATGACCAAGATACGTGCCCGTTTTAGTAACTGGTAAATAATCTTTATCAGCGAACAACTTTCTTAATGGAATACCTAACTGCTCTTCAAGACGTTTATCGGGTTCATAATTTACTTTTGCTTTCTTTCTTACAGGGCTAGTTGCAACAGTTCCAACTTTTTCATCTTCTTCAGAAGAACCACTTTTATTCTTAAGTTTCCGAACAAAATAATCTTCAAGTTTTTCATTTAGTACAGTTTCAGTTATACATCTCTTACCATCAACTTTTACATATTCTAACGTTCCTCGTCCAAAATTAGCACTTAAATCTTTAATATAACTGTTTACATGACGTGAAGTCCCTAACACTTCTTCAGATTTTGCTTGCCAAATTTCTGCAGCCTCTTTCTGAGTATAAACTTTATCAGCTTTAAATGAACCTTTAACTAATTCTTCTTCAGAACTGTTCATTGTATCGTTATCACTTTCTTCACCAGCACTAGTTGGCGGTGTTTCTTGACCATCATCAGTTGGAGGTGTAGACCCATGACTAAAGTCGGTTGTAGCTACAAATTTATCCTCTAATCCTTCCACTACAATAACTTTATACTCAACATTAGCGTCAGCAAAATTTTCTGGAACTTGACTTTTTAAAACGTTAATATAATTGTCAGCATCATCAACTTTAAAGTTAATTTTTAAAACTCCATTAGATTCACTAAAGTTTGGATCTTCAGCATCATCAACAAATAAATGTGTATTACCAAAAGATTGAAGCAAATCTTCACTCAATCCTTCTTGATTATCAGGATTAACTGAAACATAAAGTTCAAGATTATTATCTTTTTGCTTATTAACAACAATTCCTGCAATTATAGGTTCAGCAATTTTATTTAATTCTGAACTTAATTCTGTCCTTTTATTTTCTCTTTCTTCTGCTTCTTGATACGAAGCTTTAATAGTTTCAGCTAATTTTAAATCTTCAAATTCTAACGCATTTTCATACATCTTTTTATACATTTCAATCTGTTTTTTATCTTTTGATGTTAACTCTGAATCTAATAATTGTATCCTTTCATCAATACTAGGCAAATTTTCTAATGTTGAATATATTGCGCTCCTTTCTTCTAAATCAGTTGCAACAACTTTCATCTCTTCAGTAATTACAGCAATAGGATCAAAATCCATCATACTAGTTTTTAATTTCACAAACAAATCAACTTTTTGTTTAGCAATAGTTTGAGCATTTTTATAATTTTTTTTTGCTGTTTCATATTTTAATTTAACTTGATTTAATTCTTCAAGAGATTCCTTTTCCTCATCAATCGCACGAACACTAGTTTCAAGAGATTCATTATAATCAATAACTAATCCTTGATAACTTTCAAGTTTATTTTCAAGATTTTCCATTTTATTCTCCCCCAAATTGAATATGATTATGACTTTATCTTAAAAAAGAGCTTCCATTTATATAATTTACTATAAATTACTATTTAGGAGTAGTATATGCCAAAATAAGGATTCTATTACAACTATATAGAATTAGTTAATTTAAACAATAAAAAATTAATCAGAAAATAAAGAAAAAAAACTATCCTTTCTTGAACTCGCCAGCTAAATCGATCAAATCTACATGGCCCATGAAAAGTCCACGGCAACAAAATCGTTCCAAACCAAGACTGTCAAGAACTTTTTTATTATTATCGCCTTTAGCAACTTTCTCTTGGTACTCTTCCCAGAGGTGTCCAACTGGTTTACCGCACGAAAAGCATCTTATTGGAATAATCATTGTTCCGCCTCTGAACAATGATTGCTTAAAAATTCGTGAATTTTTATTGTTATCATTTTATATTTTATAACCTCATCTGTAAGACTTTTGTCTTTTAGCTCTTGCTTTACTATCATTCGGCTTACAAGCTTCTTTCCTTCTTACATCTGCAACAAGTAAAAGCCGATCATAATCATCATAAACTTTTTTCAATTTTGGTGTATGTTCAACTAAAGCACGGGCAATAGCTAACCTGCAAGCGTCTGCTTGACCATTAACACCACCACCAATAACATTAACTGAAATGTTAACTTTACTAGCAACATCGCCAGCTAAAACTAAAGGTTCAGAAATTCTGATCCTTAACATGTAAGTACTATAATTATTCAATAATTGGCCATTAATTTTAACTTTACCCTGGCCAGGTGTTACTGTAGCTCTAGCAATTGAACGTTTACGTTTTCCTTGTGTATGAAATATTTTTCCTGCCATTTTTATTTATTAATTCCTTTTAGACCTTTCCAGCCAAGACTTTTACAAACATCGCCAACATCAACATATTTTAATGTTGGTAATTTCTTTACTGAAGCTGTTTTAATAGTGATTAACTCTTTATCTTTAAACTCTTCAGGCACGCCCATGTAACACATTAAATTTGCAAAAACTTCTTTACCACGAGGCTTTTTCCAAGGTAACATTCCTCTAACCGTCCTTCTTACAAACCGATCTGGCAATCTTGAAAAATTTGCACTTTTTAACGGGTACCCTTTACGTTCCCTTTTCTGCTTTTCGTTAGCTAAAACTTTTTCTCTATGGCCACTTACAAGAACTTTTTCACAGTTAACAACATTAACTGTTTCACCTAACAAAAGGTCCTTTGCTACAACTGATGCCAGTCTTCCCAGCAACATTTCTTCACCATTATATATTTTCATCTTAACCTAAAATCCTCACTTTCTTACCTTCAGGATTATTTTGTAATAATTCTCTAATTGTCATAACTTTACCTTTAGCACTTTCAATTTTATTTTTTGCGTCTAAGGAAAAGTTTATTGCAGCAACATCTACTTTTTTATCAATTTCGCCAACACTTAAAACTTTACCAGGAACAATGATAGTTTCGCCATCTCGGGCATACTTATTAATTTTGTACAAATTAACAATCCTTCTTTGACGACTAGGCTTTTTAAGGTCCTTAACAATTCTCTTCCAGAACCTACTTCCTTGTGCTTTAGGTTCAAGTTCTTCAATCAGAACTTTCAATTGATAGTTTGTTGGACCTGTTCGTCTCATTTTAAATCAGTTTTTCCATTTCCTCAACTTTATTTACGATTATTTGGGCAGCTTGTGATAAAATATCTTTACAACTTAACTGACCCCATGATTCTAAAAAGAAAACATGATTTTTACCGTACTCGAAAGTAATATTTTTGTCCAAATCTGTACACTGTTGACACAAATGGCAACCATAAAGTTTATCTTTAACAATTTCTAACTTATTACCTTTAGCAACAAAAATGTTTTGTGGACACATTTCAGCAACTTTTACTGGATCTGCAACTTTACCAATTTTAATAACTGGTTCTTTACGATAAAAAGCCAATCCAGGTGACCATTTAACATGATTTTTACCCTGGCCAAGAATTGCAGTCATTGTAACTTCGACTTTCTGTTTAGCTAACAATTTAACAAGTGGCATTTTTGGATATATAAAATTACATTTTGGATCAGAACTTTCTGCCAATTCAGCATAAACATAACCTTTCTTATTAGTTTTCAAATGTAACGTAAGTTCACATTGAGCACAACCTGCACCTTCACATTTACACTCTTCTTTCAAATTATAACTTTTTAAATCTGTCTTAATCGGAGATAAACCAATCCGCAACCCAAACATTTCGTCAGACAAAGCAGAATTATTATCTTTAATTTCTAAATCTTCAACAGCAAGAGTAGGAACTTCTTCAATCACTAACCTTCTAATAGTATTAGCAAAAACTTCATTACTATCTTTTAATAAGAATGAAATCTTGTTCTTCTTTTTCTCTTCCTTAATTATTTGAAGTTTCATTTTTTATACTCTCCTACCTCTTCGTCCGCCTTTTGCTCGACAACCGTTATGTGGTTCAGGAGTAACCTCTTCAATTTTACCAATTCTAATTCCAACTCTTGACAAAGCTCGAATTGCTGCCTGAGCGCCAGGACCAGCATTTTTTGGACCGTTATGACCGCCAGGTGCTCTAATTCTAATATATAATCCGCCAATACCTTTATCTTTAATAATTTCAGCAATTTTTTTTGCTGATGCCATTGCTGCGGTTGGTGAACTTTCTAACCGGTCTGCTTTAACCATCTGACCGCCACTTGCACGAGCAATAGTTTCAGTACCGGTAATATCAGTTACAGTAATAATAGTATTATTATAAGAGGAGTAAATATGGGCAATCCCCCATCTAATGTTGTATGATGGCCGGTGACCATCTCTTGGTCGACCGCCGTCCCTTCTACCTTGATAAGATCTATTTTGAGATTGGTTAGGTTTCATCATTTTTTTACCTCAACAGGTTCAGGTTTAGCTTCTTCAGTTTCAGGAACTTTTTCTTCACTAGTTTTTTCTGCAACTGGTTCTTCACTAACTACTTTTTCTTCTTCTGTTTTAGTTTCATCCTTTTTAGTAGCTTTTTTAGGTTTAACAGCTTCAGCTTCTGCCTGAATTTCTTTAACAGGATTTGACCGTTCAGGGTGGTCAGCATCAGATAATTGTGATTTTGTTTTGAACCCAAGCTGATTTTCTTCAGCAACAGTCATTAAATATGATGGAAATGTAATACATTTATCGCCAGTAACAACGTGCCGATGAACAATAAATTGTCGTGCTTGGTTCATTGATCTTGCTAAACCTTTCCTAAAAAGTAAACTTTGGATTCTCCGTTCCAAAATATCTTTCAATTCAAGACTTAAAACGTGTTCAAGTTCTATCCCAGAAGATAATAAACCTAACCCTTGTAATTTATCAAGCATTTGTTTCTTTTCCCTTTCTCCCTGAGCAGTATTATCTGCAATAAGCCTTTTAGCAATATCTTTATATTTTTTTAAGAATGAAGTAGCGATAAGAATTTCTTTCCTATTTCTTAACCCGTACTCTTTTCTTAAAATTTTACCTGCATCAATAGCAGTTTTCTTCCATGGATGTACAGGAGTAGAGTACTTTTTTCTTAGTTTTTTAGGATCGCCCATATTATTTTCACCTATTTCTTACCAGGTACGCCTTTTTTCTTCACGCCGACCACTTTCCCTTTAGACCTACGGAAATTTGACCTTGTTCTTTGGCCACGGACAGGTAAGTTACGTTGGTGCCTGATTCCTTTTAATGTTTTAATCTTCTTTAACCTTTTAAGGTCATTATCGTGGACAAAAATTAATGTCCCGGTATGAATATGTTTATCCTCTCCGGATTCATAATCTTTCCTTCGGTTAAGCATCCAAGCAGGAAAACCGTTTCCTAAAGGGTCATTAATAATAGTAGTAAGTTTTAATACTTCTTGATCGTTAAGGTTTCCTGTTTTAGCTGTTCTATCAACTCCAGCCACTATACAGACAGCATCAGCAAAATTAATACTAACACCTTTAATTTTAGTAAGAGCAAAACGAATTTGTTTCTCACCTTTCAGGTCTACGTTAGCTACACGAACTATGTGTCGAAAATTATCAGCTGGTTTTTGTTCAGTTTGTTTTTGTTGTTCTACCATTTTATATGTTTTATCCGAGAATTCACACTTAATAGTCCTAAAAGCGCGTGAACTCGGACTGAATTTATAGTTAATTAAGTGGGTGGTTTATAAAGGTTTTGGAAATTTGTAAAAAAAACATTAAAATCAAATAGGATGCCCAACAGTTCTCAGAAGATAGATCCTTAACCAAGCCAAATAAAATAAACTTATTACTACATTAATAATAAAATAAGTAATCTGATACGGAAGTAACAATTTTCTTATTGGTAACAAAATTAATGTTAAAATTACAGCAGTAAAAAGAGATAATAATAACATTCTCCAGATCCTTGACCATTTAGATTTAACAAAACTGAACGCTTCCCCAATAGAAAACCACACTTTATACTTGGCTGCAAAAATGTAGTACGCGAAAAATATTACCACCAATAATAATAGGACAAGGAAAAAGTTTACAGTATTATGAAGAATAAGTTGTGTTATTTGCATAAATTGAGGATGAGTTACCGCAAATGAGGGTGATAAGGTAATCAGTTTTGAAAAAATAATGTTAAAAATGAGTTTTACAATAATAGCTACTAGTAGTAAGAGGAATAAAGGAAACAATAAAGCTAAATTTAAAATATTCCATCGCCAATAAGTTTTCTTAGTTAATTTTTTATGGTGCAATTTATTCCAAATTAAAGCCCGTGAAAATGAAAATAAGAGCAATGACATGATAAGAATAAAAGCAATCCCTAACAAAAATATCAACATAAAAGATTTCAGTTGGGTTAAAAATGGTAACAACTCTTCTGGACTAGCAGTTGATAATAATGTTTGTAATTGTTCAGGAGTTTTACCAGAAGTAAGTATCGCTATATTCTTGTTAAGATAATTAGCAAATAGCATTGAAAAAAAATAAATCACTGATAAAGTAACGAAATCTATCGCAAAAATTTCCCAAAACTTTCTTTTAAAATTAAAGGATTTAAGATAATTTTTAATGTGCTTATTCATTTTCATATTTGTAAAGATAAAGGTATAAAAAATGTTTGTCTCACTAAAAAGTAACAAAAAGTTTAAATAAAATTGAAATGATTAAATTGAAATGATAAAAAAAACATTAGTAGGTTTAGGATTACTGGTTTCTTTAACTGGTTGCGGTCATGAAAATTTGTACGAGATTGATCAACATAAACATATCTGTGATTATTGTCATAACAATAATGATTGTTTACCCAGTGAATATTGCGGTGAAGTAGATTTAGCTAATGGAGAATATGCGCTTGTGTGTATAAATCCCGAAGATAATGTTACTCAGTGGAATTGTGGCGTTAAAAAGAATAATGATTGGTAATTTTACCAATTCTGATTTTTAGTAGTTTCAGAGCTGGTAGTACCGCTTGAACTACTACTACTACTATCAGTAGTATAATCAACATTACCAGCTTGAATTTCTTGCGCTTCAAAACAAACGTTACCAATTGAATTAAGTCCTGCTATACCACTAAATTGACCCTGAGTAGTCTGTGGCGCTTTATCCCACTTAATGCAAGCCTCTTTATACAACTGATCAGAATATTTTACAATCACATCGGTGTCCATAGCACTATTTTTAAGTTCTATTGGCCCTTCAACATTACCAGTTTCATAGTACATATACTTTGCACCAGGATCAACTTTATCGTTAGCATCACCATCTATCCAGATATTAAATGAAACAGATATACCATTCTCGTCAACGTAAGGTGTTAAACTTTCATCTCTTGGTGCAGATACACCCCAAGTAATTTTATAGAAGTAACCTTCTAATGCATCATCTTCATCAGGTTCACCATCACGGTCATCATCTTTATAACATAAACTTTCTACACAAACTTGTTTTTTATCACAAATGAACTGTTCTTCAGCTTCAGGGTCTTCGTTAAGGTAACATAATATTGGCGCTTTTCTGTCTGATCGTTCCATTTGAATACTTGCAACTGCTTGATAAGTTCCGGAAACGGTCTTAATTACCGCTTTACCTTCAGGCACCATATCTCTACGATCTTGAGTATTATCACAGATTGCTGAAGTGAACCAGTTACTGCCCATCATTGGTGCAAAAGTACGGTCTGCCCAACCTTTCCAATCTTGGTACCAGTCTTGATCTCCGTATAATAAATTGCTAAGTGCAGGATAATTTTTCATACTATCAGCAACAACATAAATAGAAGCCATCACCGTAGAAAATGTTGAAATCTTTGAATCTTCTGCAGCTTCTGCTAACTCACTTTCTGTAGCATCAGTTTCTGACTCGCCTTCTTCTTCATCTCCTTCTTCACCCTCTTCTCCTTCTGCCTCTTCTTTTAGTTTCTTTAATGCTTCGGTTGTTTTTTTTTTTGCTTCTTCTTTAGCTTTTTCGTATTGTTCTTTAGTCATGATAACGTTTCCAGTTTCATCTTTTAATCTCTCTTCACCAACATTTTCAGCTGATTGTTGAGGACCAGTTATCGATTTCCAATTACCTTCTGCGTCAACAGTATGTACTCGCCCTTCAGAATCAACAATATATTTACCATCATCAAAACTAACACCATTATCTCTAGCAAATTGATCATAGTCCTGACCTAACTGGGTAACATAATCTCTCTTTTCATCAGAAGTAGCTTTGTTCCAATCAATACTGGGAACAGAAGGTTTACCA
>CAZQLW010000029.1:0-12727 GCA_964594395.1 uncultured Methanosarcinales archaeon
ATCCCGCACTTCGCTCCCAGTTGGCGAAAGAACTGTATTTGAACTCCGGGATTTTTAAAAAATCTCTCCGGTTCTACGACTTCTGGCATTAAAATCCCCAGCCGTAGGTGATATAGCTCAAAGCGAAAAGCTTTTCCAAGCTACACTACGGCCCCATTAAAAGCTCAGATAAACTCAAAAATATATAAAATTATGCAAAAATCAATTGTTAAGTTATGCTCAAGAATAGTAACTTTTATAAAGCAAAACCAAAACTCTAAGATTAGCAAAAGAGGATGTTTAAGTTATGACGAAAATAAACAAAATTTCCATTCATGGGTTCAAAAGTTTTGCTCACAAAACTGATGTTCCATTCGATAATAAGTTTAATTGTATACTGGGGCCTAACGGTAGTGGTAAAAGTAATATCGGCGATGCGTTATGTTTCGTTCTGGGAAGGATTTCTGCTAAATCAATGCGAGCAGAGAAAGCTGCTAACTTAATTTTTAACGGTGGTAAGAAAAAATCTCCTGCACAAAAAGCTTACGTAGAAATTGCTTTCTGTAACAAAAACAAGGTATTACCAGCAGAAGGAGAAGAAATAATTGTTAACCGAACAATTAATAAGAAAGGTGCAAGTACTTACAGAGTTAACGGTAAAAAACATACCCGGTCAGAGGTGTTAGACCTTTTAGGTGGAGCAAAAATTAACCCAGAAGGATATAATATCATTCTTCAAGGTGACATTATGAAATTTGTTGATATGTCTCCTGTTGAAAGAAGGAAAGTAATTGAAGAGATTAGTGACGTTTCAGTTTATGAAGAAAAAAAGCATAAAGCTGAGTTAGAACTTAACAAAGTTGAAGATCGGTTAAATAACGCAGAAATAATTCTAAAAGAAAGGAAAACTCATCTTAAAGAACTTAAAAAAGATCGTGATCAAGCATTAAAATTCAAAGAGTTAAAAGATAGAATTGATTCTTATAAAGCTACTAATTTACATTTACAAATAGAAGAAAAAGAAAAAATTAAATCTAAACATGATCAAGAGACAGGAAAAAATCAAGGAAAAATAGGTTCTGCAGAAAAGAAAATTGAAAAATTATTATCAACAATAAAAATTAATAAAGATAAAGTTGATGCCCTTAACAAACAAATTGAACAGAAAGGCGAGAAGGACCAATTAAAAATACATAGCCAAATTGAAGATTTAAAAGTTAGCCTTGCTGAAGATAAAACTAGAATTTCATCATTAAAAGATGAAATTAATAAAATTCAACAAAGGAAAGATCAGTTTGCTCAAGAGATTAAAGATTTGGACAAAAAATGTTCATCTTCCGGCGAGAAACAAAAAGAATTACATTCAAAAATTAAACAGAAAAATAAAGAGATTGAAAATTTAGAAAAAAGTATTATTGCTTTCAAGAAGAAACATAAAATAGAATCATCACAAGAAGTTGAGCAAGAACTTGAAGAAAAAGATAAACTTATTGAAAAGAAACAAGAAGAAGTACAAAAAACTAGACAAGAACAGCAAGAACTTTTAAGAGAAAAAGATAAGATAGAATACCAACTTCAAACTATTGATGAAAAAATTAAGAAGGTTAAAGAGGTTGAGAAGGAAAGTAAAGGGCAATTAAAAGAATTGCAACAAAAAAAGTCTAACTTTAAACAAGCTACTTTAAAACTTAATCAATGCCTTGACCAAGATAGTAGTTTCGCTTCACAATTATCTAATGCTAGAAAAAATCTTATTTCTTTGCAAGAAAAACATGCTGAACTTAACGCTAAAACAATTTCTATCCAAGCAGGATTATCAGGTAATAAGGCTGTATCTGCAATCATTAGTAATAAAGATAAGTTTAAAGGCGTCTATGGAACGGTTTCAGAATTAGGGCAAGTAAAAAAGAAGTATGCTCAATCTTTAGAAACAGCTGCTGGAGCAAGGATGCAAAATTTGATTGTTGAAAATGACCAGATTGCAGCTGATTGTATTAAGTTTTTAAAAAATAATAAATTAGGTTCAGCATCATTTATCCCATTAAACAAAATCCGTTATCAAGATATTTCTTTGGAAGATAAAAAATTATTAAACAATGAAGGTGTGCACAATTTTGCACTAAACTTAGTTTCTTTCAATCCAAAATATAAAAAAGCTTTTGCTTATGTTTTTGGTAAAACCTTAGTGGTAGAAAATATTGACATTGCTCGTAGAGTAGGGATTGGAAAAATTAAAATGAGTACGCTTGACGGCAGTATTGCTGAAGCTAGTGGAGCTATGCGTGGCGGTTTTATGACTAAAAGGCCAGGTATGGGCTTTAAAGAAAAAGATTCTGTTGAAAAATTAGAAAAAATCGAGATGGAAATGTCTGAATTACAAAGTGTAATTTCTAGTATAGATCAAAAACGAGCAGCTAATGAAGCGGAAATTAGTTCATTAAGAAACTTTAAAGGTGAACAAGAAGCAGAAATTATTAAGTTAGAAAAAACATTACACTTAGAAGGTTCAGATTTAACTGCTAGTAGTGAACTAAAAAAAGAATTGAACAATAACCTGAAAAAAGTTGATGAAAAACTAAGTGGTATTAGTAAAAATATATCTTTAACTAACCGTACTTTAGCAGAATTGAAAACTAAAAAACAAAATTTAAGGTTACAAATTTCTGAATTAAGAAATCCAAGATTACTTGCCCAATTAAGTGCGTTTGAAGAGTCTAAACAAAGTAATAAAGAAGATTTGATTAGGTTAGATAACGAACTTAAAAACAGTTCTGACCAAGTTTCACAATTAATCGCTCCTGAAAAAGAAAAAATCAAAGAAATTCTTAAACAACATGAAAAAGAAGAAAAGGATTTTAATTTAGAAATTAAAAAATTATCAGAAAAAGTTAATACTGGTGATAAAGAACTGAAACAGAAAGAGAAAGAGAGTAAAGAGTTCTATTCAAAATATCGTGCTTTGTTTAATGAGAAAGAAAAGTTAGGGACAGAAATTAATAAAGCAGAAAATGAAAAAGAAAATATTAGAGAAGACGTTAGAAATAATGAACGAGAAATTAATCTTGTTTCTTTGAAGAATGCGGAAGTAAAAGCAAGACTTGCATCTTTGAAAGAAGAGTTTAGTAAATATAAGGATACAGAAATATTAAAAAATAAAAATAAAGAAGAGTTGCAACGTGAAATTAATAAGTTTGAAGTTATGCTTGCTCAAATGTCGGCAGTAAATATGAAGGCTCTAGAGATTTATGAGGAAGTAGAGACAGAATATAATAAATTAATGGTAAAAAAAGATTCTTTACATACAGAAAAAACTGATGTCTTAACTTTAATGAACGAAATTGAAACTAAGAAGAAGGACCATTTTATGAAAACCTTTGATAGTGCTAACGAAAATTTTCAAAAAATATTTTCCAACCTTTTCAAGAAAGGTAAAGCTTACTTACACTTAGAAAACCCTCACAAACCTTTTGATAACGGGTTAAACATTAAAGTAAAACTTACTGGAACAAGGTTTATGGACATTAAATCATTATCCGGTGGAGAAAAAACTCTTACTGCATTATCATTTATTTTCGCAATCCAAGAATATCAACCCGCATCATTTTATATTTTGGACGAAATTGACGCAGCATTAGATAAACATAATTCACAAACTCTAGCCAAACTTATCAGAAATTATTCTGGAAATGCACAGTACATCATGATTTCTCACAATGATTCAATCATTTCTGAAGCTGATAATCTTTACGGAGTTTCAATGAACGAGCACGGGATCAGTAAAGTTACTAGTTTGAAAATTTAAGAATTAATTATTCTAATTATTACTGTCCAAGATATTCTTTAACGTTTTCTGGTGGTACTACCCATACTTGTGGGCCATTTTTAGCTTTACCTATTGTTTTACCAGCAGAACAATAACCTTTATCAACGCAGTCTGGAAATGGTCGAGTAATAGCATAAGCTTCTTTTTTTGCAGAATCTCCTAAACCTATATAAATGTCAATCTTTGGTAACCAGCTAAAAGTACCGCCAGTATCTTCTGCAACATACCACCCACTATATTGTTTTCCAATTTCATCTTCACTTCTATTAGACCGAGGAAATTCAATGTAAACAAGAGAACCGTAAGGGATATATTTTGGATTAACAGCAATTGTCCGTTTAGTACTTAAAGAGGTATTAGATTTGGAATGTCCCAAAAAATCAGAATCAACAACTTCGCCACCCTCACACCGTCGAGGCACAATTAAAGGATCTTTAAGTTCACCCCGCCCCCATCTCTTTTTAAGAAAATTTTCACCAAAATCGTAATGAGTATAATGTTTAGTTTCACCATTACATTTACAAATTCCTGAACCTTGCATCAAAACAGCACTACAAAAATTATCTTTACGATACATGTTACATGGCTGTTTATGTCTTCCATGAGATTGTTCTTCACCAATCCATTGTTCAAAATCGTTACAATCAGCTGTATAATAACCAGTAATTTCAATAAAACCATAATCGTAAGTTGGATCAACTTCAGGTTTTGGAAGATTAATATTTCCTTGAGGATATTTTTTTACTAACCAGCGAGCAACTTTTTCTTGTTCATTATTATTAAGTGTTGAAAGTTCTTTGTATGATTTTGGAACAAATAGTTCTTCTTGACTTTTATTTTTTTTATTTACTTTGTTAACTTTCTTCATTTCATTAAATCTTTTTGAAAGTTCTTTTTTCTTAGCAATAATATAAGTTTTGCCGCCAATAACTTTAACATTATCCCAATCAGTATTTTTGTACAAATCTTCCCTATCTAAAATATTAAACGAGTTAGAGATTTCTAATTTATCTTCAATAGTTTGCGGTAAATCTAAATTACCTTGATACACAAAATATTCATAATTTTTCTTTTTTCTACCAGTAGCGGTAAAAGTATCTTCTTCAGTGAAATCATCAGCAACAACTTGTTCAACACTAGTTTTTTCATTATAAACTTCATTTTGATCGCAACTGCTAAAAACAAGACTACCGCCAATTAACAATCCAGTAATTATTTTATTTAATGACATTTTTTACTCTAAAAATATTTTTGCTAGAACTATTATTTAACTTTAATGGAATTAATTACTTCTGTTTATAAACATATCAAATAATAGGTCAAATAACAGACCATATAACGAATTATAACAACTTCAACACTTTCGGTTGAATTTGTTTTTTACGGGAAACTACTTTCCGCAAATAAATTATACCACCATCAAGACCAGAAATGTTCTCAACTTTCTTTTTAAACAAATTTTTAATTTTTGTTTCATCACCAGCAAAAAATAAGTAAGTATTACCAGCAATAATATTGGTAACCATTAAGAACATCGCTCTGTAAGTTTTTTTTTGTAACCGGACCAATTCTTTAAGAAGTTCTTCTTTCCTTTCCATGATTTTGTCAAAACCAATCACTGGAGCTTGTCCAACACCAACTTTCCTTGTCCCTTGTCGATAAGTTTTAAAATCAGTAAGAATTATCTTATTAGCACTATGTTTCATTGCATCACAACCAGATTCTAACATTTCATGACCGTACTTTTGTAAATTAACTCGAGCAATTTTTGCCAATTTTCTTGCCAAGACACGGTCTTTAGCAGTTGTAGTGGGACTTTTTAACAACAAAGTATCAGAAAGTATTGCTGAAAGAATTACCCCTGCCATTTTTCTACTGAAAGGTATCCTGAACCAAGTGTACCGATCTGCAATAATTGCTGCTGTTGCCCCTCTTGGTTCGTTCTCGAACGGAATAGGATGAATAGTTTCCACATCACCGATACGATGATGGTCAATAATTTCTAAGATGTTAGCTTCTCGAATATTATGGACTGCTTGATCAATTTCGTTATGGTCAACAATAACAATATTCTTACCAGAAGCGTTAGACAATCTTTCTGGAGCTTTCACACCCCACTTTTTTAAAACAAATTTAGTTTCAGAATTGAGTTCACCCGCTCTTGCAGGGTGAACATTATGTTTATGTCTTCCCCTCAGAAAATGAGCATAAGCAATAGCAGAACAAACAGAATCAGTATCCGGATTTAAGTGACCTACCACATAAATTGCTTTATCACGCACCTTTTTCATACCATAAGAGAATATTTAATGGTTTAAATATGTTTTGTTGAATTAATATTAAAAAAATGGTAATTAGAAAAAAATATAAAGAAAAAGTCAAAACAAGTAATAAAATGATAGAATTAGAAAAAACTTATTTAGCAAAATTTTTACCTGAAGGTTTAACCAACTGTGAATACAAAGAAATTTTAGACATTTATTTGCCTACTGAAGCAAGGCACCCAACCCTAAGAATTAGAAAAAATGGCAACAAATATGAAATAACTAAAAAAGAACCTCTAGCCAATGATCCCAGTGAAATGAAAGAAGAAACAACAACATTAACTAAAGAAGAATTTAATGAATTAAACAAGAATCTAGTTGGTAAAAGAGTACGTAAGTTACGTTATTATTATCATTATAATGGAAGAATTGCCGAAATTGACATTTTTCAAGATTCATTACAAGGATTAATTGTGATAGACTTTGAATTTGAAACAGTTGAAGAAAAAAATAATTTTCAAATTCCAGAATTCTGTTTAATTGATATCACTCAAGAAGAATTCATTGCCGGCGGAATGGTCTGTGGTAAAAATTATGAAGATATTGAAGACAATTTAAGAATCTTGGATTATAAAAAAATCATCTTTAAAGAATAAAAAATAAAAATAAAAAACTAAAGACTTGCTTTAGCTTTCTCAATTAAAGGCAGTACCGCTTCCACTTCTTCTTTGTTCATTCTACCTAACTTAGTGAATGAATACTCACCTGAAGCGTTTTTATTTTCTCTAGTAACCTGTAATTTAGGTGTACCCTCATTGTAAGCAAAGACAGCAACTGTAATCCTGCTCCTTTCAAATTCTACTGATTCTGAAAATAATTCTTTATCTAAACTTTTATCAAACCCTGGCATTTGCATCCCTCCAATTAATTAGTTTCATTAAAATATGCTATTTATAATATAAAATTAGTTTATATATTAATATTTATCGGTTATTTTTGATTATTTTTGTAATCTTCTAACTTCATATGCTTTTCTGCAAACAGGTCTAAGTGTTCCATCTACAGGAATATAAGCTTCATCAGAAGCCCTAGTACAAACTTCTTTAAATGTACAATAAGGATGATTATTAATACCTATTTTTGCATATTTTGCATCATTTTCAACACAATTATCAATTGTTTTTTCATTCATTTTTTTCTCCTATTAATTTATCAAAAACATCAAATATCTTTAATTTAAAGCTATTTTGAGCTTAGCCTTTTTAAAAGTTTCTAAAAAACCTATAAAACATATATTTTTTAAAGAAAAATGAAGAAATTAAAATTAAACATCTAAATTAACAACATCTTTAGCATGTTCTTCAATAAACTCTTTTCTAGGTTGAACTTCTTCGCCCATTAAAACAGTAAACATTAAATCAGCAGCAACCGCATCTTCAATCGTAATTTGTTTTAAACTTCTAGTTTCAGGATCCATAGTAGTTTCCCAAAGTTGTTTCGGATTCATTTCACCTAATCCTTTATATCTTTGAATCCCAACATTATCACCCATCTCTGCCAATTTCTGGTCTTTCTCTTGATCAGAGTAAGTGTAAACCATTTGTTTTCCTTTCTTTAACAAATATAGTGGTGGCATAGCAACATAAACATGGCCACTTTCTACTAATGGTTTCATATAACGATAAAAAAATGTCAATAGCAATGTCATAATGTGAGACCCATCAACATCGGCGTCAGTCATCACAATTATTTTATCATACCTTAACTTATCAAGTTTAAAATCGTCAGCAACACCAGTACCGAAAGCAGTAATCATGGCAATGATTTCTTTATTTTCCATAATTTTGTGCAACCTTGCTTTTTCTACGTTCAAAATTTTTCCTCTTAACGGTAATATTGCTTGAAATTCTCTGTTTCGACCTTGTTTACCTGAACCACCTGCACTATCCCCCTCTACTAAAAATAATTCACATTTAGCAGGATCTTTATTACTACAATCAGCCAATTTTCCGGGTAAGCCAGCACCTTCTAAAGCGCCTTTCCTTCTTGTCATTTCCCTTGCTTTTCTAGCAGCTTCTCTTGCTCTAGCAGCATCAACACATTTACCAATAATAGTTTTAACCACATTAGGATGTTCACCAAAAGTGATACTTAACTCTTCATTTACAATTGAACTAACAATACCAGAAACTTCACTATTACCCAATTTAGTTTTTGTTTGACCCTCAAATTGTGGTTCAGGAACTTTAACAGAAACAACAGCAGTTAATCCTTCTTTAACATCATCTCCGGTAAGTTTCACATCAGATTTTAAATTATTATCTTTAGCACAACTATTAAGAACACGTGTTAAAGCAGTTTTGAAACCTGATAAATGTGTCCCCCCTTCAATAGTATTAATATTATTAACAAAAGAAAAGACGTTTTCTTGATAACCAGAATTGTAACGTAAAGAAATTTCTACTACTACGTCATCTTTTTCTTTCTCAAAATAAATCACTTCGTGAAGGGGATTCTTATTTTTATCAACATAAACAACAAATTCTCTAATTCCACCTTCATACTTAAATACATCTTGCTCGCCTTCACCACGTTTATCAATTAAATGAATTTCAATACCCTTGTTAAGGAAAGCTAATTCTCTTAATCTTTTCACCAAAATATCATAATGAAAAACTTTCTCTGAAAATATTTCTGGATCGGGCCTAAAACGAATCGCAGTACCAGTTTCTTCAACACCTTCTTTAATTTTAAGTTCAGTTAATGGTTTTCCACGCGAATATTTTTGGTGATGTAATTTCCCATTCCTTTTAATCCCAATTTCTAATTCAACAGAAAGAGCGTTAACAACAGATAATCCAACACCATGTAAACCGCCCGATACTTTATAAGTAGATTTGTCAAATTTTCCGCCAGCATGTAACTTGGTTAAAGCAACTTGTACTGCCGGCATGTTTAATTTAGGATGAATATCAACTGGGATCCCTCTTCCGTTATCAATTATTGTAACAGAACTATCATCATGAATAATAACTGAAATTTTTGTACAATAACCTGCAAGAGCTTCATCAATAGAATTGTCTACAACTTCATAAACTAAATGATGAAAACCTCTGGTACTAGTATCACCAATATACATCCCGGGACGTTTTCTTACTGCTTCTAAGCCTTCTAACACTTGAATTTGAGCGGCACCATAATTTGGTGTGGGTTGTTCTTGCGGAGATTGTTGTTCATTTTCAGCAACTGCTAGTTCTTCAGTTTCTGTTTCTTCAGGATTAGATTCTTCAAGAGAATTTTCTTCAACAATTGGTTCTGCTGCTGGAACTTCATTTTCTACTAAGTCTTCTTCAGACTCTTCTTGAGAATCCTGTTTTGGTTCAACATCTAACTTATTAACCCCTTCTTCAAGCGGTTGTTCTTCTAAATTCTCGGTTTGTTTTTCAGGTTGATTTTCTTCCATTTTTACGTTAAAAAATAAGTTTCTCTAACACCAATTTATCGACGACAAAACTATATTATGATAAGAGATTGGTGCTTTATAAAGATATCGGTTTTTCAGGCTAAATCACAGTTTTAGGAAGCAAGTTTTTCTGTCAATTCTTTTGCTTCATTCATATGCCTCTTTTTACCCCCTAAACCAGCACCACTCAGTAAAGTTTCAACCAAATTAACATAGCGATGAGTATTGGGAATATAAAAATCATCATTTTGAATTCTTACAAATGAAGAAGATGCAGGATGAGCCATTATTTTCCGATAAAATAATCGATAAGCCCGAGTAAGTTTTTCAGGATTATTAACATAATTTTGAGGAACAAACATATTAAAAAAATGAGACAAATTAACTAAATCCCGAGATTCTTTTTGTTCCTTACTTTCAGAAAAGTATCTCTTCCCCTCGGACATATATTTTCTCCAGAAAGTGATATTAGCTTGGCCAAGAAAAAAATTTATTTTTTCTGTTTTATAAACTTTATCTCCAAAAAGAATATCTTCAATTTCTTTTTTAGAAAAATCATTTACTAAACTTTTAGATAAGTTATAATTTAACCCAATCTGTTCACGAAGATATAAAAAAAAACCTAAATGTTTATTATTTTTCTCAAGTTCTTGACGAGTTTGATATTCTTTAACTTCATCAAAAGTTAACATCTTTGCTAATTTCTTAGAATGTGCCACTCCGGTTTTCCATTTCTTATAACCTAGATAATTATAAAGATAAGCAATTGTTTTAGGATCACCAATGTCTTCTTTCAACTTCTTCAATTTCAAATATCTTTTCACTCTTTTAGGTGTTTTCTTAGTTGCAACCCATTCTCTAGCGGTGAAAGATTTTGCTCCGTTAGCAATAAAAGCTTTTCTTGTTTCTTTAGGTGTATATTTCCCAGATTCAAATTTATTTCTAATTTCTAAAAATTTTTCAACAGAAATGTTTTCTTCACAAGAATCAAAACCAGATAAAATTTGTTCTAATTTATTTTTTTTGCTATTAATCAACAACAAACCAGAGTCATAGAGTATTTTCAAATCAGTAGGATTAACAACATTAATTCTCGTCTTTGTTAAACTGGGATACATACCTAAATCAAAGAATAAAACAGCTAGCTCTTTCAATAAAGATTTGTTTCTTGCTAAATCAATAGATATTCCTGGCTGTCCATTATCAGCATTAATTGTTACTGAACCCCTAGTTGCCAGAAAACCACGAAGATAAGCAGATTTTCCCTCCACCCCATCAATAAATAATTGCCAAGGCACAACAGTATTGTCAAAAGTATGTTTCTGAAAAGTGTCAGCAAAACGTTCAGACCCATAATAGAATTGCCAAGATTTTCCAACAGATTTAATTCGAGGTAATAAGCCTGTTAAATTATAAACAGATCCAGCAAATTTTTTACAAACATCTTCTTCCCTGGAACTTAAATTAAAACAATTTGTTAAAGGATTCTTTTTTGAACCAGCATAAGCCCCCAAAAGAAATGTTAAATCGTGAGTTTCATTTTCTACAATTTTTTTCTTTTTCTTTGTAAAATAACCTCTCTTAGCCAAAAGAAGAGGAATTTCTCCAAATTGAGTCCAAGATTGAATGGTGGTTACTGGTAAACCTAAGTGATTAGCAATCTTACTTGCAAAATGATGAGGTTTCAATTTGTGAACTTGTTTATACAATTCATATTCCTTTCTAGTTTCAACCAAATGAAAATCTAAATCTCTTTCTCTAACTCCAATTGATCTCAATAATTCTTTTTTCTTTTCAAATATTTTCTCTGCTTCATCATCAAATAATCTACGTTCTAACCCCATAATAACATCAAAACAAGAGAATTATTTAAACATTTATTTACTGTTTTATTCATATATCATTTTATCAGATAAATTATGAATTTTTAGAATGGAATAAAGTCCATTAGATTTATCTTCATCTAAACCAAACACGGCAATCATTTTACCTTTCATTCTTTCACTACTAAGTCTGTAAGCACCAATATCCATTTCAAGATTATTCTCTTTTAGATAATCATTTACAAAAGTTAATACTTCATTCTCTTTAATTAAGCAATTAAGGTATAAACTTTTTATTTTTTCAGGCATTTTTTAAACCTCATCAGTACGCCAATGTGGTTTTACTTCAATATCACCTGATTCTTTTCTACGCAAGAAACCTTCCCATGCAATCATTGCTCCTTGATCTCCAGCAAGACTCATTGGTACTTTATAGAATTTAGCGCCACGTTCTTGACACATAATATTTAACATCTCACAGAACCGTTTATTTGCTCCTACGCCTCCAACAAGCAACAATTCTTGCTTATCAGTATGAGCCATTGCCCTTTCAGTAACTTCTGCCATCATTGCGAAACAAGTTTCCTGCATTGAGAAACATAAATCTTCTTGAGATACATTTTTCTTAAGCAACTGCTCAGATTTAGTTAATATTCCTGAAAAACTTACATCCATTCCTTTAACAATATAAGGCAGTTCTACATATTTACCAGATTTAGCAAGTTCTTCAATCTTTGCACCGGCAGGAAAACCTAATCCTAATACTCGACCAAATTTGTCTAACATGTTTCCTAACCCGAGATCTAAAGTTTCGCCCATAACTCGATAATGGCCACCCTCTTTAACAATTACTTGGGTGTTAACTCCAGAAACGTAGAGATAGCAAGGATCTTTCAGTTTATTGTACACTTTACCAATAGAAAGATGGGCACAACAGTGATTTATTCCCACTAATTTTTTACCATTATCCTGAGCCCATTTCTTAGAAATATGATATCCTGCCCATAACGCCGGATCTAAACCAGGACCAGCAGAATATGCAATAAACTCAATTTTTTCCCAACCAAGATTAGCGTCCTTCAGGGCTTGTTTTAAGACCTTCTCAGCAACTTTATTATGATGTTCAGCAATCTCGTGCGGAACCATTCCAATATCCTGAGAGGTGTAACTATCGACAGCATTCGCTAGTACTTCGCCTTTATCAGTTACAATTCCCACACCGAAAGAATGTGCAGTGGATTCTACTCCTAATATGATCATAAAAGAAGTAATTTTGAATGTTATTTAAAAGATTATTGGGAGAAATATTAGAATCTCAAACATTGCACTAAAGGATTATCAAGTGTTCTTGCAATCCCACCAATTTCTAGAGAAA
>CAZQLW010000030.1:0-11852 GCA_964594395.1 uncultured Methanosarcinales archaeon
TCTTATTGTCATAATTCAATTCTAAAACAATATTTTTTCTGAACTTAGGAAATTTCTGATACAACTGATCAAAATATTTCTCATGACAATTAAATAACCTTGTTTTCCAACGCTTATAGAAATATTCCATTTCCTCTGCAGTAAAATCCTCTCCTCTCATATGCACCAACTTTATTTTCTTGATACAAGATTTTTCTAATTCTTGATACATCTCTTTTCTTTGCCTAACTCCGAGTGTTGTTGGAAACAAAGCTACTTCTGTTATTCCTAATTTGTTAATTTCTTTTAATTGTGCTTTCCAATGATCTTTTTTTCTTCGAGAAGAAGTACAAGTTATTCCAACAAATATTTTATTACTAAGATTCATTTTAAATCTTACCGGAACTGTTTTTTTTATCTAAAACTAAAATTTTAACTTTACTACCACAAAAACTTGAAATCAGGTCTTTAGTTTCTTTAACCAATACTTTCAATATTTTTTGATTAAGCGGGGGTAAAACATCGAAATGGATCAACGCAGAATTACTTTTACTATTTAAAGCAGTTTTTTTACTTTTCCAAAAATCTAATTTTGTTCCTAAAATATTTTTTTCATCCTTATAGTATAAAGCACCTTTCTTAATGTTTCTTAAAGCATCAACTTTTTCTTTTCCTGAAGATAAAGCAAAAGTTAAATCTCCTTTCGTTTTAGAAAGATCATCAACACCTAAAGGGACAATATGTTTTAATGCAAGATATCTTAACAAGTTAGTAAGGACATCTTTGGTAACAATACTTTTTTTTGCTAAAACATTTTTTAATAATCTTTCTACAGAAGTGTGATGATGTTGAGCATTTTTTCCAAATGTTTGTTGGGCAACTGCCCAGGGAGCAATTAAATGGTGATTCTTAATTGTTTCTTTGTTAAAAGTCAATCTTATTAATTGTTGTATTTCTTCTAATAAGTGTGAAGATTCTTTAAGTTTACTTTTGTTATCAATATTTTTAGCAAGAACAAAAGCAATTTTAAGTTCAGGAAATTTTTTAAAAACCTCTTTTTTGATTTTAATCTTCATTTTTTAGGTCTTTTCTTTTTCTTTTTAGGTCCTTCAGCAGGTTTTTCTGCTCGTTTTTTTAATTCTTTAGCCATCCTTTTTTCTTTCGGTTTAGTAATAAAGAAGTCCATCATTTTTCTAAAAATACCTTTCTTTTGTCGAGAGGAAGTTACTCCTTGAGAAATGTTCATCTGGTCCAAATCATAACGGATATCGTGAAGAATTTTAATCTTTTTCCTTTCGTAATAAACTCTTACTATGATGAGAATGAGATAGAGACCAAAAATCCCGCCAACAAGAATGCTTGCTTTAACAACTAAAGGTTGTACTAAATCTACTAATGGTTGTAAATCTCCTAACATTTCTGGAGCTTGTTGTGCAGCTATATCACCTATCGCCATAGTTAATAGTATTTTTTTAAGGTTTTTATATGTTTCGTTATCTATTTTCTGGTTTTACCCAAAAATTTTATAAAGAAGATTTTCTAAATTCTAGAGTTGACTTTGGGATGTAATAACCAAATTTTCTCCAAAATTGGTACTTTGTTATGTGGACTGGATTCTTTGGAGATATTTCTTTAAACCATCTTTTGGTGTTTTTTTCTCCAGAGATTTGGTAAAAAATAGTTTCATTAAAGCGGGATTCTTTCCATGTCCCATAAGGAAAACCTAGTATTTTAAATAATTCTTTTAGTTCATTTGTCATAGGGGAGCTTCTTAAGGCTATTTGGATTCTTGGATAATAATTGATTCTCTTTGTTTGTTTTGAAAATTTAATGCACCCATCTGTATCAAATAGACCCCTTAAGAAATGAGGGATCAATTTCTTATTGGATATAATTGTCGTTGGAATTGATACATTCTCTTTTGATCCTTTTTTTAGTTTAATTGTATTTGTCAGAAAGTCAATAATTTTTTTTGAGTAAATCATTAAATAGTATGCATTACGGTCTTTTCTTTTTCTAAGAATCATTTTTTTCTCGAATACTAATTGAAAAAGAGGGATCACTCTTTCTTGATAATAGTCTAAATCTTCAATGCTTCCAACAACTGTTATTAAATTATGTTTTTTATGTATATGGCCATCACCCAGAATGATACCAACAAGTTCAGCTACTTTTTCATTAATTTCCATTGTTTTTATTCTGGGCTGCTAACTTATATATTTTACCCGTAGTTGTCCAGTGGCTAGTGGCTTATTTATAATCCAAAAATTTTATAAATGAATGCACAAATGTTAGGTTTAGCCCTGATGTGGCATAGTTCACAGCCCCGTGGAAAAGTTTTTACTTTGCGGAATGTAGTGGACTATCATCGTGCCCTTTGGACATTCCGAAGGAAGATAGGCATGGACCGCAGTTCGAACAGTTCTTTCGCGAACTGGGAGCGAAGTGAGGGATGCGCAACTAACGTTGCTTACCCCCACGCGAAACCAGGAAAGGATTACGAAAGTCTGCGCGGGGCTACATTTTTCTTAATCGATAAGAATTAAAAAATAAAAAAAAGTTAGCTACAACTTTCTACAACGTCTGTAACTTCTAAAACAAATGCAATACTTTTAATTAAAGGATGTTTAATGATTTTACTTTTCTGACCCTCTTTAATCAGGACAACTTCATCAGAATAAACTAAATCATAATTACGTTTCAAAACTTTTATTGGAACTTGAACTTCTTCACCCTGACAATATTTTGGGACACTAACAATTGTCCAATCAAGAGCACCAGCAGCAGAGTAGTCACCTTTACCCGGTGGAAGTTCATAACTTTCACCTTCATTAGTTGATAGTTTAACTTTACTAACTTTACATTTTACTGAACAATCTTCAGTAACGTATAAATCTTCCAAAACTTGACAATTACCTTCAATACACATTTTTCCAGAAGTACAATTAATATTATGGGTGCAAACTAATTTTTCTTTTGGTTTAGGATTAACTTTCTCTAATTCTACTGAAACTTCAACCTCTTCTGTTTCTTCTGGTTCTGAATCAGAAATACTATCTTCTATTTCTGAGTCTCCCCATTGCAGAGAATTAGAATCATCACTTTTCATATAACTACAACTTATCAATAATGCCGATATCAGTAAGATCATGCCCGTAATAATAATTTTTTTCATTTTTTCATAAACCTCTTTTTTAGACAAAGAAGTATTTTATTTTTTATAAATTTAACGGCCTTCTCTTAGTTTAAAAAGCAAAAAGTTTTATATAGGTAATCCTATTTTATATTAATATGAAAAGAGGTAATAAGAAAAGAAATAATTTTAAACCTATTATTTTAACAGTCATAGCGGTACTTTTTATTGTTTTAGTGCTTTTACCATTAAGCCTTTCAGTTTTTGATAATTCAGGGTACGGTAATGTTGCTTTAATCGCTGTTGATGGAATGATCACTGTTGATGGCGGAAATTATTTGGGTTCCCCAACAACTTCTTCAAAAACAGTTACCAAATTTATCAACGAAGCTATTGACAATTCACAAATTGAAGTAATCCTTGTTGAAATTAATTCTCCCGGTGGTTCAGCAGTTGCTTCTGACGAAATTGCTTTAGCATTAAAGAAATCTGAAAAACCGGTTGTTGCTTTAATCAGAGAAGTTGGTGCTTCAGGTGGTTATTGGATAGCTTCCGCTACTGATCATATCATTGCTAATCGAATGTCCATAACAGGAAGTATAGGTGTACTGTCTTCATTTTTAGAGTTTAGTGGTTTAATGGAAGAGTATGGTGTTAATTACGAACAATTAACTGCAGGCGAATATAAAGATATGGGGACTCCTTTTAGAAAACTTAATGATAACGAAAAAAGTATTTTGCAGAAAAAAATTGACCGTATTCACGATTTTTTTATTGAAGAAATAGTTAAAAATAGAGACCTTTCTGAAACTAAAGTTAAACAATTAGCGACTGGAGAATTCTTTTTAGGTGTCGAAGCTTTAGAATTAGGATTAATTGATCAGTTAGGTAACAGAGACACTGCTGAAACTTTTATCAAAGAATCTTACGGTCTTGAAAGTATTGATTATTTAGTTTATGAGAAAGAGGCTAGTTTTTTTGATTTGTTAAGTAGTGTCTTATCACATTTTTCGTTCAACATTGGCGAAGGATTGGGTTCGATTTTATTAAAACAAGATCATAATTTAATCCTTATTTAGAAAAAGTATTTAGAATTAAAATGAAAAAGGGTGGACATTTAATAGTTTTAATATTTATCGTGTTAGTTTTTTTTCTAAGCGTTTTTGTTTCGGCAGTTAACATTGATGCGGAATTGTTAAACCGTTTGGAGGAAGAAGACTATTTGCCAGTAATTGTAATGTTAAAAGATGAACCTCTTCAACAAGTTATTGGATTGGCAGTAGATTCTCAAAACCAGGATAGAGAAATAAAAATTCAAGAAAGAAGAAATTTTGTAAAAAATAGTCAAGAAGAAATATTAAACGAATTAAATTTAAGAGAGAATAAGAAAGAAATAGCGGTGGTTGGAACTTTTTCTAAACAAGAAGATTACGATTTTGAAATTGAACATCGTTTTTCTGCAATTAACGGTTTTACTGGAAACATTACCAAAGCCGGCTTAGAAAAGTTAATTTCTTCAGGACTAGTAGAAAAAGTTTATCCTATAAAACCAATTAAACCGTTACTTGACGGATCAATTCCTGTAGTTAATGCTGATGATGTTTGGAATATTACTGTCGACGGAATTCCTATTAACGGTACTGGGGAAACTGTTTGTGTGATTGATACTGGCGTAGATTTTACTCACCCATCTTTAGGTGGATGTACTAACGCCAGTTTTTTGGCAGGGACATGTAACAAAGTTATTGGCGGTTACGATTTTGCCGATAGTGACAATAACCCTTTCCCTACTGGATCTTACGGAAACGTAGATCATGGAACTCATGTTGCTGGAATAGCAGCTTCAAAAGGGGCAACTTATCGAGGCGTAGCGCCGGACGCAAACATTGTTGCGATGCGTGTTTTTAACGATGCTGGTGCTGGTACAACTGCTTGGTCAATTTCAGCGATTGATTGGTGCGTTAATAACGCTTCCATATTTAACATTTCTGTAATTACAATGAGTATTGGTGTTACTGATGGTGAAGGGGCTGAAATTCATTATTCAAGTTATTGTGATGCGGCAGATTCATCAGGTTTGGCTGCTGAAGCTAGTTGGGCAGCTACACAGGGATTGTTTGTCGACGCTTCTTCAGGTAACGCTGGAAATTCTGCAGGGATAACTTCCCCTGCTTGTGGAATAAACGTTACTGCTGTTGGATCAACAACAAAAGCAGACGCAATTTCAAATTTTAATGCAGCAACAATTTTGGATTTGCTTGCTCCTGGTACTTCGATAACTTCTTCTACTATTGGTACTACTTTTGTTGCAAAAAGTGGTACTTCTATGGCTGCTCCGCACGTTGCTGGTACAGCTGCACTTCTTTTTCAGTATTGGAAACAAACATATAATGTTACTCCTACCGCATTTCAGGTTGAAAAAAAATTAGAACTGACTGGGAAAATGATTAATGATACCAGAAATGGTATCATTTATCCTCGAGTTGATGCTCTTAAAGCAATTCAACCTTACCTTAATTTTACAGCTAATAGTCCAGTAAATAATACCACTTTCAGTACAAATTTCGCTTTGATTAATATTTCTTCAGACGTTAATCTTTCTGCAGCAATATTGGAATGGGGACATAATAATGGTACCATCACAAACTATACGATGACTGCAAAAAATAGTACGCATCATTATTATAATCTTACCTCTTTAGCAGTTAGTAACCATTCTTATCGGGTTTATGGTAATGATTCAGCTAACACTTTAGGAGTTAGTGAAACTAGAGTCTTAGAAATTGATAATACTGTGCCCAATATTACTTTCTATACCCCTTTAAATAATTCTTACCAAAATCAAGATTTTAATCTTAATATTTCTGTAGAAAATTTGTTGTTAGCATTTTCAAATTATTCTATTACTAATTCTTCTAACGTAATTATGCAAATAAATTCTAGTACTCTTACAACTGCAAATTATACCTGGGTAGATTCTGTACCCATTTCTAACTCCAGCTATACTGACGGAAATTATACCTTGGAAGTTTTTGCAAATGATTCTTTAGATAACTCTGCAACAAGTGTAATTAATTTTACTGTTGATAAAACTAATCCTCTTATTTTTGCAGTAGACATTATCCCGGTAACAATTAATAATGATGATGAAGTTATCTTTAAAATTAATGTTACTGATAATCTTAACCTGAATTATTCGGCTGTTTATTTAGAATCTAATTTCACTGGAACTTGGGCAAATTATACTATGATTAATGAAACATTACAGACTTTTAATTACACTTTAAACCCTGAAAATTTATCTAATCAAGAAACTGTTGGTTACATTTTTTACGCGTTTGATTCTGCTGGAAATATGAATACTACTGTTCTTGACAATTTTACTGTTCAGAATCGGAACATTACCTTTGTTAACATTACTCTTCCTGTTAACGGAACTGTTTTAGAAGTTGGTAATTCCACGCTTTTTAATTCTACAGTTACTGACTCAGACAATGATACTTTAACTTATCTTTGGGATTTTGGTGATGGAAACACAACAACTGTTTCAACAACAAACATTACCCGATTTTATAACTCAACCGGTAATTTTAGTGTTGGTTTAACTGTTTCTGACCCTTACGGTGGTTCTTTCTCTACCAATGAATCTACTAACATTACAGTAATAGTTAATGATACTTCTTCACCAATAACTGAAGTTATTAGTTATTTTACTGAACAACATCTTACTCGAGACGGAGAGAATCAAACTGTTAATGTTACTATTTTTGATTATTCCGGAATTTCAAATTTAACTTTATCTTTTAATAGTACGTTACAAACGAGAACTTGTTCAACGCAAACTGAAAATAATTGGAGTTGTTCTTGGAGCTGGGCTAATATAACTAATGGTAGTTATAATTTTACTGTTAATGCTACTGATAATTATTCTACTGCTCATACTAATTCTACTACTTACGAATTTAATGTTACTTTTTGTGGAGATTTGGTTAAAAATGGTGATGAACAATGTGATACTTCTGATTTGAACAGTCAAACTTGTGTTTCGCAAAGTTTTGTTTCTGGAACATTAGCATGTTCAGCTAGTTGTACCTTTGATACGAGTGGTTGCAGTTCCAGTTCTAGCTCTTCCTCCTCCTCCTCCTCTTCTTCTGGCGGTGGAGGTGGTGGCGGCGGTTTTATTACTCCAGCCACTGACACTGAAGATGAACCAACTCCAGAAGTTGTTGATACTCCTTCTGGTGGCGGTACTATTAAAAAAACAACTGATGAACCAACTCTTGTTGAAGAAACTGTTCCTGCGATATTTAATCAGCAAATTAGTCTTCCTCCCGGAGAATCTTTAAAAGTTCCGTTAGACCATGATCAAATTTCTGTAACTGAAATCGAACTGGAAGCTTCTTCTGCAGTTGCAGGAAAAGCAGTAGCTACAGGGGTTTCAATTGAGACGGAGTTAGAAATTGAATCTTTCTCTGAAGTTCCGAAAGGTATTATTGAGTTAAATAATACTTATCAATATTTGAAAGTTGATTCTGGTAGTGTCCAAATTAGTAAAATTTATTTTCAAGTTCCTAAACAGTGGGTTTTGGATAATAACTTTTCTGAAGAAAAGATTTCTTTATATGCTTATTTTGATAATTCTTGGCACGAACTTTCTACAAAACTGTTAAATGACGGTGACGAGTTAAATTATCATGCAGAAATTAATACACCCGTAACTTTTTTAGCTATCGCTCCTAGTTTTGGAGAAAGTATTTTTGATAAAGCCTTATCTTGGATTTCTGATAATAAAATTTATGTTTCCATAATTGCCATTTTTGTTGCTTTAGTAATCATGTTCTTTAATTTTAGAAGGTTAAACAAAAAGAAAAAACAGTTACAATTGTGAAAAAACTTATAAACCTGTTTTATTTGTTCTTAAATTAATAAAAAAAGAGATGAACTACGAACTGAACTATAAGCATTTAGGTATTTTGTTAGGTTTCATGTTAGTTGTAACTATATTTAGTTTTGCATTTATTTATGATACTGGAGAAACTTCTTTAACTGGCTATGTGGTTTTTGAGGGTGGAACAAAAATTAAAACTGATAAACTTGATTCTGCGTTAGTTAATGACATAAATTTGGGTCATGAAAATTCGAAAGTTATTGTTATTTTAGAAGATGATTCTCAAACAACTTCTGATAATTTTGATGAAAAAAAGCAAGCCATTGAAAATGTTCAAGAAGAAGTTATTGAAGATTTAAAAGATGAAATTGAAGTTTTAGAACCGGAAGATAAAGTAGAAATTATAACTTCTGCAGGAATTATCTCTAATGAAGAGTTTGAAGAAGAATTACTGGAAGATCAATTGCTTAACGTTGAAAATATAATTGAAGAAGAAACAGAGACTGATTTTGAACTTTCACATCGTTTTGATTCAATTAACGCTTTTTCTGGCGAGGTTAAAGATCCAGAAGCTTTACTAGAATTAACAAAAAATAAAAAAGTTAAAAAAATTATTTTGGATTATCCCGTAGAAATTAATCTTGACAATAGTGTTTCTCAAATTAATGTCAATCCAGTGTGGGATATTACTTTTGATGGAAAAAATATTACTGGAGAAGGAGAAACTGTTTGTGTTATTGATACCGGGATTGATTATACTCATTCTGCTTTAGGTTCTTGTAACCCGGTTAGTTATCAACTTGAGGGTAATGTTGAAACTTTATTATCTCCTCTTGAATCAAACCACCCTTATGAAAACAGTTTTGATTACACTTGGACTATTACTCAACTGGGATTTGAAAATATTGCTTTACATTTTGTTAATTTATCTTTAGAACAGTTGCCCAATAGTGGGGATAGTACTGATCGAGTTTACATTTATGACCAGAATAATCGTACTCTAGCGATTTATAAAGAATCAATGGAAAATTTTTGGACACCTCACGCTGAAGGTGATACCATTTATGTTCGTTTAGTAAGTGATGGTTCAGTAACTGATTATGGTTTTTTGATTGATCAAACTATTAATGGAACTACAAACTCTACCATGGACTGGAGCAGTTGTCGTAAAGTTATTGGTGGTTGGGACGCTTATAATAATGACAATAATCCTCGAGATGATCATGGTCACGGTACCCATGTTGCAGGGATAGTTGCTTCAGAAAATGAAACTTATCAGGGCGTAGCGCCAGGAGCAAGTTTAGTAGCTATCAAAGCAATAAGTGCTTCCGGTGCTGGATATTCTTCAGATGTTGTTGCTGGAATTGATTGGTGTAATACTAACGCAGAAAAACTTAACATTTCAGTGATTAGTATGAGTTTAGGTTGTAGTGGTTATAATTGTCCTCGTTATCAAAATTATTGTAACGATGATCTTACTGCGAATGCAATCATGGGCTCTTATCAGAAAGATATTTCTGTTTTTATTGCTACCGGTAATGGTGGTTGGACAGATGGTATTGCTAACCCTGCTTGTGTTGAACATGCTTTCCCTGTTGGGGCAGTTACAGAAAATGATAATCTTGTTTATAATCGTGGTGATTTATTAAAACTTCTTGCTCCGGGAACAAACATTGATTCTGCTACTTTATCTAACTCTTGGTTTTCGTTAAGTGGAACTTCGATGGCAACGCCGCATTTGGCAGGGGCAGCAGTTTTATTGAAACAGTATTGGAAAGTTGCCTATGGTATAAATGCTGCACCACAACAAATATTTGATAAATTATTCTCAACCGGTAAAAGGATTAGTGATCCAGGTTCTGGATTAACTTTTTCACGGATAGATCTTTCTGCAGCGATTAAACCTGTGTTAACTTTTGATAATGAAACTTCATCTTCTGGTGAGGTGATTAATTTTAGTATTGGTGAGATTAATGATGTTATTGATAATCAGGTGCCCATTTTTTCTATTGATTCAGATTTACCTTTAACAAACGTTACTCTTGAATTGAAATTTGAAAATGATAGTGTGGTTAATCATAGTTTGATGAAAAAAAATAGTACTCATTTTTATTACGCTTTCTCTGATTTCATTAAGTTTGGAACTGGGAATTATTCTTATAAAATTTATGGGGAAGATGCTTTAGGAAGTGTTGGATTCACAGAAACAAGAAATCTAACTTTTAATTTAGTTTCTCTTCCAGACGATTTGGAAATTATTAATTTGTCATTAAATATTATTTCTCCGTTAAATAATTCTTACCATCGCGATAATTTTTATTTGAACTTTACTGTTAATGGGACCCATTTAAATTTTATTGATTATCAGTTAATTGATAGTTCTGAAAATGTTTTATTTTTTTCACATTTCCCTCTTGAGATTGATGATAGTGGTAATAAAGAAAGATTAGTTAATTTGGAAAATAATACATTAGAGAATGGAAATTATACTTTACTTGTTTATGTTAACAATTCTTTTGGAGATGCTCTTATTAAAAAAAGAAATATTGTGGTTGATACTTTAGAACCAAATTTGGTTAACATTAGTTATAGTCCAACTACTGTTTATATTAATAGCACCCTTAATTTCACTGTAAACATTTTTGATTTAAATCTCGATTCAACTGCTACCTTGTTTACTTCTAATTATTCTGGAACTTGGAATAATTATTCTTTAAACTATGGGGAGGATAATGAAAGTTCGTTTAGTTATGGTTTATTTTTAGAAAATTCTACTACTAGCCAAACATTTTATTACCAAATTTACGTTTCTGATTTGGCAGGAAATGAAAAGTATTCTGATTTGTTAAGTTTAAATATTTTAAATTTCAATAATTCTGATTTAAATGATTCTAATTTAAGTGTTGATTCAAATTTAACAAATG
Source organism: uncultured Methanosarcinales archaeon (assembly GCA_964594395.1). Classification (GTDB taxonomy): domain Archaea; phylum Nanobdellota; class Nanobdellia; order Woesearchaeales; family GW2011-AR9; genus CAZQLW01. Next base: position 10,925 of record CAZQLW010000030.1, read on the forward strand.
AATCTTTGAACACTTCAATAATTAATGAAACTATTTCATTAGTGAACAATTCTATTGATAATTCCTCTCAAAATATTAATAATTCATCTTTGACTAGCTCTTGTTCCGATAATGTTCAAAATGGTAACGAAATAGGTGTGGATTGTGGTGGTTCTTGCCAAGAGTGTACCTCTTTAGAAATTGTTAGTTCTGGTGGTTCCGGCGGTGGCGGTTCTGGCGGCGGTTCAGGATCTACAACTTTACCAGTAATTCCAAAAGTAAATCCTACTGCTGAAAAAGTACTTACTGCTGAGAAAAATTTACCAGTAATAGCTGATACGGCCGATGTTAGTAATATTAACCTTAACAATGAAGAAGGAGTTAACAAAGAATCAACTAATCTCACTAGTGAACTTGAACTAAAGAAGATTTCTAAAAAAGAAAAAGCATTTTACGTCCTTGGATTTTTGATTCTTATTTTACTAGCTTTTTACGCGTTTTTTCTTTGGTTTCATGGCCATAAAAGTTAATTTAAAATTAAGAAACTAAAGTTTTAATCTTTTCTGGATTAAAACCAACAATAACTTCATTTTCAGTTTGAATTACGGGAATTGTTCTTTGACCGGTAAGATTGACAACTTTTTCAATCAATTCAGGGGTGTTAACATTTATTTCTTCAAAATCAATGTTCATTACTTGTAAATAACTTTTAAGAACTTTGCATTGAGGGCAACGATCCGTGGTATATACTTTAACTATCATCTTTTGTCAAAAAAATAAATGATATATAAACATTTTTGAGAACTAAAAAGTTATAATAGTTGCATCTTAACATAAATTAAAACTTTTAAGAAATGTAAATTTGACGCTAATATTTAGCAATATTAACTAGCTTGTAACTTTCTTCTACGTTTAGCCTTTTTCATTTTCTTACGTTGCCATTTCCAAC
>CAZQLW010000031.1:0-11583 GCA_964594395.1 uncultured Methanosarcinales archaeon
TTGATGTTGTTCGAGTTAAAGTAAAAGATTTTGCACGAACAAAAGCTCTTGGCGATGTTCCATTTAAATTGATTTATCTTGACGAATCTGATGCGCTTACTAAAGAAGCTCAGCAAGCTTTACGGCGAACGATGGAAAATTATACCAAAACTTGCAGATTTATTTTGAGTTGTAATTATTCTTCAAAAATAATTGACCCTATCCAAAGTAGGTGTGCTGTTTTTAGATTTAAACCACTCGCTAAAGAAGATGTTTATGAGATGATTGATAAGTTAGTTGCTGAAGAAGGTTTAACAGTCACTGATGAATCTAAACAAGCTTTGTTTGAAGTTTCTAACGGTGATTGTCGAAGATTAGAAAATGTAATGCAGAGTTGCGCGGTTATTAAAAAAGATATTGATGCAGAACTGGTTTATTCCATGGCTTCTGTAGCCAAACCTCGGGAAGTAAAAGATTTATTAAGTGTTGCCGCTACTGGTGATTTTTTGGGTTCACGTAAGAAGCTATTAGATTTAATGTTAAATTATGGCCTTTCCGGATTAGATGTCATAAAACAGATTCAGAAAGAAATTTGGAACTTAGAATTAGATGACCAGAAGAAAGTTGAACTGATTGACAAATGCGGAGAAGTAGAATTCAGAATGTCAGAAGGTTCTGATGAGTATGTACAGTTAGAAAGTTTTTTAGCATTTGTGGTTATGGTTGGTAGTAGATAGTAAAGTTTAAATTATAAATTCATTTTATTGGAATTGAGGTAAACAAAATGGATGGGGATAAAATTAGAAGTGAAATAATGACATTTCGGAATCAAATAGACCATTTTAAAAGTTTTTTTGATCGTGAGGTGTGGTATTATAAAGATAAAGATGATAGTTATCTGTCTAAACACAACGCTGATTTATTCGGTAAAATTCATACACTAAGATTAAAATTACAATCTATGGAAAAAGCTTTTCTTCGAATAGAAGCAGATTTCAAAGATTAGGGTTATTAACTTGTAATGAGTAAATTTATATACCTTTTTCTTTTTAGTTATTTTATGAACAATATTACTAAAATAAAATTAGTCTACTTTTTCAAATCGTTATTTTTCTTTTCACCAATTATTACACTTTTTTATTTTTCTCGGGGATTGGACACTTTTCAAATAGTCTCTTTAGAAGCGATTCTAATCATTGCGGTGTTATTAATGGAAGTTCCTACAGGAATTATCGCTGATAGGGTGGGTAGAAAATATTCTTTATCAATACTGACTTTTTTATTTATTGTAGGAAACATTTGGACCATTTATGCGCAATCTTATTCTGAATTTATTTATATTGAAATCTTGTTTGGAATTGGGATCGCTTTTGGTTCTGGGGCAATAGAAGCGTTAGTTTACGATTCCTTGAAATATCAAAAAGAAGAAAGAACTATGGGTAAAGTTTGGGGTTCAATTAGTTCTTATAGTTTAGTTGCAGGTGTTTTTGCAATTACGGTAGGTGGGTATTTGGCTAGATCACATAACCCGGATACTTTTGTTTTATTACTTTGGCTTTATGTGATGGGGGCAATAATTGCTTTTATAATTTCTTTATTTATTACAGAAAGAAAACACGAAAAAGATATTGTAAGACAAAGTCCACTATTATTGTTAAAAGAATCAACAGCTCCTATTCTTGAAAATAAATCTTTAAGAAGGATAATTCTTCTTTCTGTATTTACGCTTCCTTTTACGCACGTGATTTTGTTTTTGTTTCAGCCATATTTTTTAATGGCTAATGTTAACAAAGCCCTTTTTGGGGTAGCAATGGCTCTTGGTTCAGTTTTAGGATTTTTTTTAACGAAATATGCTTACAAAATTGAAAACAAGTTTGGGGTTAAGAAAACAATGTTTGTGGCCACCATTTTACCTGGATTATTGTATCTAGTAATGGCTTTCTTTATTGGCCCTTGGATGTCTTTTGTGTGGTATTTTTTACAAAAAGGAATTATGAAAATGAGATGGCCTTTATTCTCACAATATCAAAATTCGCACATTAAAAGTCACAACAGAGCAACTGTTTTATCCGTGATTTCGATGATCGTTTCTTTGTATTTAGGAATAATGCGTTTAGTTCTTGGAAAAATTGCTAACTATGATTTAATTACCTCATTCATTGTTATGGGCGTGATTATTATTGTTGGGGCAATAGCTTTTAGAATTAATGAGAATGATGTTGATGGTGTTGAGGGTGGATAAAATATATAAATGGTTAAATCTTGAATAAGAGAATGGAAAAAATCTTTATTAAAAACAGAAAAGGTCAAAAGATTGTTGTTATCTTAGAAAAAACAGAGAACCAAAAATGACTTGTCTTTGTCATGCACGGTTTGGGTGGATTTAAGGAACAACCGCATGTTCAAACTTTTGCTAAATCATTCCAAGAAGAAGGTTTTACAACAGTTTTATTTGATACAACCAATACTTTAGGTGAAAGTGATGGGAAATATGAAGATGCTACCACTACTAATTATTATCAAGATTTAGAAAATGTTATTGAATGGACTAAATCTCAAGATTTTTATCAAGAACCTTTCTGGTTAATTGGTCATAGCTTAGGTGGAATTTCTACTGCGTTATATGCGGAAAATTATCCCGGAATGATTAAAGGCGTGGCACCAATTTCTCCTGTTGTTTCAGGAAAATTAAGTGTTGAAACTGAACGTTATGGCAATGGTGAAGTTATCAAGAAATGGAAAGAAACGGGCTGGATGATTAGAGAAAGTAAATCTAAACCAGGACAAATAAAAAAACTGAAATGGTCACATATGGAAGATCGCTTGAAATATAATTTATTAGACAAAGCGGACAAATTAACAATGCCTGTTTTAATTATTGTTGGAGAAAAAGATGAAGGAACTCCTCCAAAACATCAAAAACTTTTGTTTGATGCAATTCCTACAGAGAACAAAGAATTACATATTATCAAAGATGCTCCTCACACTTTTAGGAAAAAAGAACATTTAAAAGAAATTAAGAAAATTATTAAAGATTGGATAGAAAAATATAATTGAATTCAATCAAACATTATATTTTAATCCATCTCTTGATTTAAAAAGATGTAGCTTGTATTCTACTTGTTCAGTTTTAAAATTTCCTACTTTCTCAAACTGATAAAAATTATGTTCTTGATTGTGTAATGTGCCATCTTGATTAATTCTACCGGAAACATATAACTTTTCAGAAGTTAATTCTTTAACTGTTGATTCTAACCCTAATTGTTGAATTCTTTCTTCTACTTCTGTTTTTGTAAAAGCTTTATTGTTAAAAGAGAAATCAAAACCAACTAGTTCTCCCAGAGATATGTAATGGTGTCCAAAACTTCTTACAATTTTTCGATTTTTTTTTAAAGTTTTAACCAATTTGTTTGCCATAACTATTAGTCGATATGGTTGGGATATAAATATTTGGGTACTAGAAAACAACTAATTAAATATTAATAAAATAAAAAAAAATTAAGAACTTTCTTTAATTCTTAATGTTTCTGAGATTAAATCTCGATACTTGTAATCAAAAGTTATCTCAACCTGTTTGGTTGCTAAAGTGTCTGCAGGTAAAGCGGTTTTAAGTTTACAAACAATTTCTGCAGACCCGTCAATCAGTCTTGCTTCATCAATCTTTCCACCTTGTTTACATTCCCAGTCTGGATCATCGATGGAGTAACTAATTTTTTCTTGCACTCCAAAATCTTCGCCTAATTTGGTTACTTTTCCACCGCCAACATTACTTACTTTAATTTTTAAAGCCATAATTCCTTTACCAGCAGTACTTTCAATCACACTATCAATAGTAATTGGAGCGCCAGAAACAAAATGATTTTTTGATCCTTCAACATCACATACTCTGTCATCTTTAAGATCTTCTTTTAAACAAACTTCTGGAATGATCAAGTAAGTTTTATAATTATAATCAATGTTTGCAAACCATTCTCGATTAATTGCACCTTTGACTTTTTCTTCATATTTTGCATCTGTTGAAAAGGTTAAAGTTTCTTCACCGCCAGTAGTTAGCAGTTCAGAGATAATATCGATCACTCCCGTATTTGTTAAACTTAATGAAGGAATTCCACTAAAATCTAAAGATGGGCCTTTTAGTTCTACAGTTACATCTCCTGGTTGAAGTTCATATTCACCTTTATTGCTTAAAGTAACTTCGATTGGAAATGTTTCTGTGTCAAAAATAGTATACACTCCATCTTCTTCAATGCCAAGCTGTTCAAAATTTGTCATTACACCTTGGGTGCCACCCATAAACGCACCATCGCCAGAAGTGATATCTTGTTCGCCTTCACATGCAGTAAGCAGAAATAAGCTTACAATCAAAATTGGTAATATTATTATCTTTTTCATTATCATAACCTCTTTTTATCTATTTTTAATTGTTAATTATTAAAAGAAAGTGTTAAGATATTTAAAGCTTACCCTGGAGATGGGGTTTTGATTATCCTAATAGGTTGAGTAAGTGAGTCCATATAATTGTAATCTAAAGTGATTTGTAAAGGTGTTTGGAACGCACTACCCGTGGGAATATTGGCATCACAAACTATTTTTCCCACTCCATTACTTAACCTAACTTCATTTTGTGGTTTACATCTCATTGAACTTAATCCCGTATTTTTAACTGCATATTCAACCAGGTCAAGTTGTGTATAAGATATTTTTCCGACACACGCTTCAGGACTTATTCCTGGTGCAAGTATTGTTCCACCACCAACATTTTGAATCGTAATTTCAAACACGGCTCTCCCGCCAACCATGTCAACGCCGACATGAGATACTGCTACCGGTGCACCTTGGCCACCGCCCATCCCTACATCGGTAGGGACACAAGTTTTTTGTTCAGTACTAACATCATAGAATAATGGGTCGACACAAACTAATGGGCTAGCAGAAGTATGGTAATGGTAACAGGTTAAAAAATTTAAAACTGGATTATATTCAAAAACTTTTTCCGGTAAACGATTACTAGTGGATTTAAATTCTAATTGGTTAATGCCTCCTTGGACATTGTAAAGGTTTTTTCCTTCGAGGAGAGTTATTCCTTCTGCACATCGTCTTCCACCATGAGGTGAAAGTGTGGTGATAATAGTTTTATCAAATCCAGTTACATGAATTCGACATGATTGTAATGCTAAGTCAAAGTTACCCTTATTTTTAACTTCTAAAATTGCAACCAGTTCATCTTCATCATAAATGAATGGTGGAGGAAAACCCGACATTAAGTTTAGTTCTACTCCTTGTGAACCAGTTGTGACTAATCTTGCTGCTGTAGCTGTATCATAAGGTCCTTCTCCTGCTGCAGGTTTGCCTTTACATGACACTAAGAAAAGTAAAGTAGTAACAAGTAGAACTATCATTAAAACTTTCATCACACTCTTTTTCATATTCGTAAATAAAAGAAATAGTGTATATAAGCTTTTTGGTAAAATAATATTAAATGTCAGTACAAATGATGATTAGAATAAAGTGAAAATGATGGGCCCACCCGGACTCTCGCTGAAAAGCGTGATCAAAAAGTGTTCACACTTTTTCGCCTCGAACCGGGGATCAATGCCTGACTTCTCCTTACGGATTGTAAGGGCACTGTCATAGCCACTAGACCATAGGCCCACTATTTTGTTTTTCAATGGGACTAAGCGAGCTCGGCGAGCGCATGTCGCTTAATCTGTCAAATGGATTTCCATTTGTTATCTCGACCATAGGCCCATTTAACCTTTTAATTACTCACTTCATTTAAAAATGTTTCTGAGCTAAGTGTATCATTACAAACTATAAATGTTTATATAGCTATTTTTCTAAAAATGATTAAAATGGCCAAAATTACTGAATTAATTAAACCTTTAGTTTTCCCTGACGATGTATCGTACAAAATTAAGAAATATGAAGTCTTACAACCAAACGATTGTCACATTGATCACTTAGTTGATATTGATTGTGATGATGTTAATCCTTTGATGCATATTCTTTTAACGGTGGAACTTAACGGACGTAAATGTAATGACGAGTTTTATATTAATTCTGTTGCAGAATTTCTAAAAAATAAAAAAATAGATTATAGTTTTTGGAATGCAAAAGAAACTCAAAGAAGGTTCAAGTTACAGGCTCAACAGATTGATTTATCAATTCCTAATGTTACTTATTGGTTTCTTGGTCATGATGTTATTGATTATTTGAAATCTAATGAAAAAACTTTTAGGGCTTATGCCAAAACTGATTTTGATAAACAAATGGACGGTTTTATTCCTAAAAGAGAAATTAATTTTCAAATGTTAAAAAATCATTTAGAAAAATATAATCAGTTCAAATAATTTTAGAAAGGGGAAATATTTATATATCTTAATGTTAACCTTAGTTTAAATTAAATTTAAAAATAAAAAAGGTGATAACGAAATGGCAAAAGCAAAAAGAAGGGCTGCTTCTAAAAAAGTTAAAACTGTTTCTGTAACGAAACATATTGGCAGTGTAACTAAAAGGATTTTAAGTAATGTTAGTAAATTAAAAAAAGAAGTTAAAGAGTTTGAAAAACTAGCGTTAAGTTATGAAAAGAAAACTGGTAATAAACTGTTAACTGCTACTGAAAGAAAAAAACTGAACAGTTTGAAGGGGGTCTAGAAAATGGGATGGTTAACAAATTTATTTCATAGAAAATCAAATGATGTTATGAATATGAAAGAAGCAAGAAAGACAATGGAAGGGAAAGTATACCAAGTAGAACAGCCATTTGAAATTGCGAAACAAAGAAATTCAGAAATATCAGCGCACAAAAGTGTAGCTAAAAAAATGTTGGACCAAATTAAAGGTTTAGCAGTGGGCATCAAAAAACATCAAAAAGTGGGTTTAGGTTTTCTTTTACGGGCTAGAAATGAGTTTAGATTAAGCGATATTGAATCTGATATCAGTTCCAGGACTCAAATTGGACGAGTAATGGCAGGAATCAAAACTGAGTTAGTGGATGTTGAGAAAAATGTTAAACTGATGTTAAATCAACAACAAGCAGAGTTAGGTAATGAAATGAATCAATTTAATTTGGATGATTCTTTCTTGCGACAAATTGTTGAAAGGGCAGTTGTAATCGATAAAATTCAAAACGAATTAAAAACAGACTTTGGTCAATTACAAGTTGAAATTAAAAATAAACAATATTCTGCAGCTTTCTCAAAAAAGATTGATGAATATGTAGATGCAGCAAGGAGACTTGAAAGTGAAGTAGCAAAAGTTAGCCGAGTAATAAAAATTGCTAAACTTAAAGCTCATAATTTGAGAAGACGAGCTACTAGGTATCAAATCTCTCGTTATTTGAAAAATTTCGGAAGAGATTTGGATCGACTTAAAAAAGATATTGTTAAAGCAACACAACCTTTGATTACTATTGCTGAAGAATATCGTCAAATTTCAGATAAAAGATTGGACAATATTAAACACTATGAACAAGATTTTAAAGATTTGGAATTGGCAATGCAGAGTGAAGTTAAGAAACAAGAGAAAGATATTGAGATTGTTCAGAAAGAGTATGAAAAAATCATGGACAAAATCAGAGAAGAAATTAAAATCTTTGCGAGGATTAAAGAAAGAAATTATTAATTTTTTCTTTTTGTTTTTCTTTTTAATTTTTTTAACTTTTAATTTTTTATTTTGTATATTTTGCAAAAGAAATAACTTTACTGTTTAATTGTTTTCTAGTTTCTTTTTTTTCAGGTTGTTGTTCAGACAGTTTTTTATATTTTGCATTTTCGTCATTGGTTGGTTTCATTCTTTCGTATTGTTCTTTAATTTGTTGGCAATAATTAGTTGGAATTAATTCATTTAAATGCATTAAATTAGTTAGTGTTAAGAAATCAACTTGGGTTAATTCTTCAATTAATTGCATATTGCCGTTTTTATGGACTCGGCCAATTAATTCTTTAGCAGGTAGGCCATTTTCATTAGAACATTGATATAAATCGGCAATTGCTTGATAACAACCAAGTTGGGTTAATTTATCTTGTACCTCGCTGTATTCTTTTTTCTTTTTATTTACAGTAAGTTCTGCAATTGTGGTAAGATTTGATTCATCTTTTCTGTTTATATTTTCAAAACCTAAATTTTCACCAAAAAGTAATTTGTCAGATAAATCAGTCATATTTTATCACCGATCATTTAACTTTATAAATATTCCGGATTTTTGTTACTTGAAAATGGAAAATTATTTAAACCCATTTTAACGCAATATTTATCAATTTGCTTATTTTTAAGCATTTTATGGAAGTTTATCAACCCGCAGAGGACTCTTATTTGCTACAAAAGCAAGTAAAAAAGTATGCTTTTGGCAGAGTTCTTGATTTAGGTACTGGTTCGGGAATTCAGGCTTTAACTGCAGCTGAATCTAAAAATGTTCGAGAAATTGTCGCGGTAGATATTAATTCTCGTGCGGTTAATGAACTAAAAGAAAAATTTGAAAAAAATAAAATTCCTCTAAAAAAAATTATTTTCAAAAAAAGCGATTTGTTCTCTAATCTTAAAGATAAGTTTGATACAATAATCTTCAACCCTCCCTATTTGCCGGAAGACAAGGTTGGAAAAGAAACTATTAAAGATCATGCTCTATACGGTGGAAAGCATGGTTGGGAATTGTCTGAAAATTTTTTCAATGAAGTTAATAATTTTTTAGTTGCTAACGGAAAAATTTTGTTTTTATTTTCTTCATTAACAAACAAAGAGAAAGTTGAAGAAATTATTTTTAGTAACCTGTTAGAGTTTAAACAATTAGCTCAGGAAAAATTGCCTCTGTTTGAAACATTGTATGTTTATCTTGTTGAAAAAAGTCAACTGTTAAGAGATTTAGAAAAAATAAACATTACTGGGATTAAATACTTTACGCATGGTAAGCGAGGTAACATTTTTATTGGTCAGTTGGACCAAAGTAAGTTCATCAAATCACATTTTGCAACCAAACAAACAATTAAAGTGGGGATTAAAGTAAAACGTAAAGAAAGTCAGGCGATTGAAAGAATTAAAAACGAAGCAAGATGGTTAAAAATTTTGAATAAAGAAGGAATTGGCCCGAACTTATTATTTTCTGGGGATAAATATTTAGTTTATCGATTTGTTGAAGGGGAATTTATCTTGGATTGGATTAAAGATAAAGATAAAAAATTGACCTTAACTATTCTAATTGAAATTTTAGAGCAATGTTTTACTCTTGACAAACTTAGGGTTAATAAAGAAGAAATGCATCATCCTTTGAAGCATATAATTATTGACAAATTTAATCGCCCTACTTTACTTGACTTTGAAAGATGTAGTAAAACTGACAAGCCTAAAAACGTTACTCAGTTTATTGAATTCATTTGTCGAATGAAAAAAGAATTAGCTGACAAAAATATCTCTATTGATATTGCCGAACTTAGAAAGTTGGCTAAAAATTATAAAACTGAAATTAGTAAAAAAAGTTTAGAAATAATTATAAATTCGTTGAACTCTTAAATTGGTATGTCTAAAATGTCTAACAATAATTTAACTCCTGAAAAACCCACTCTTTCGCTATGCATGATTGTTAAAAATGAAGGGCAGTTCCTCGAGAAATGTTTAACTTCAGTAAAAAATCTTGTTGATGAAATTATTATTGTTGACACGGGAAGTACAGATAACACTAAAGAAATTGCGAAAAAGTTTACTGATAAAATATTTGACTTTGTTTGGTGTGACGATTTTTCTGCTGCCAGAAACGAATCGTTAAAACATGCCATCGGTGATTGGATTTTGATCTTGGATGCTGATGAAGTTATTGCGAAACATGATTTTGATTTGATTCGAAAATCTATTTTAGATAAAAAATATAATGGCTACATTCTTCATCAATTGAATTATACTAATGAGGCTCATCCTCGTGCGGTTAAAGTTAATGATCCTGATTTCAAACATGCGATTATATCACCAATTACAAGATTGTTTAGAAATTCAAAAGAAATCTATTTTGATTTTTATGTTCATGAATCTGTTGATCCTAGTTTAATGAAATTAAATAGCAAAGTTTCAGGGTTATCTGTAGCGATTCATCATTATGGACAACTGAAAAAAGAAGTTTTTAATCGACAAAAAGAAGAATATTATTTTAAGCTAGTTTTGAAAAACATTGAAAAATATCCTTGGCATGCACATAGCCATTATATTGCTGCTGTAGGGTTTAAAAATTTAAAGAATAATGTTCTTGAGGCAATTAAATATTGTAAGAAAGCAATAGAATTGCAACCTAAAAATGTTAAATATCAATCATATTTGAATGCTATAAATCAATAAAGATGTTTAATAAAAATCTGTGTTACCTTCTAATGTAATACCTTTCTTCAATTCTACTGGTCGCCAATCATCTGCTACTAAATCTGCAGTTAACCATTGAGCAAGTTCTTGTGGGTTTCCTATTGTTGCACTGAGACCTACAATTTGGGGATTGATTAAATCTTTGATAAGTGTTAAAATTATTTCCAAAGTTGGTCCTCTGCTTGGGTCGTTCAACAAATGAATCTCGTCGACAACAACAACTTTAATGTCTGAAATCCAAGAAACTTTGTGTCTCAACAAGGAGTCTAGTTTTTCTGTAGTGAGAATTAGTAAGTCATAATTTGCGAGGTAACTTGATTCCGAATCAATATCTCCTGTAGAAACAACAACTTTATGTTCAGTATTTTCGAATAATTTTTGATACTCTTTGAATTTCTCGTTAGCAAGTGCTTTTAATGGAACAAGATAAATTGCTTTTCCTTCTTTAAGCTTATTTACAATTGCCATCGTGGCAATAAGAGTTTTTCCTGAAGCGGTTGGAGCACAAATTAGTTGTGATTTGCCTTGTAAAAGTCCGGATTTTACTGCTTTTTCTTGAATAGGGGTTAATTTTGGGAATTTTTTATAGTGGTTTTGGAAAAATTTTGGTAAATTTAAATTTTCTAGGTTCATCTTTTGTTTTAAAATGGCTTTTTTTATATCTTTTTCTACTTATTTTTAATATAATAGTGCTAAATAGAACTATATTCCATAAATGGGTTTTTGTTACTCCAAAATAATGAAGCGCTATTTCTTTAAAATTTAGGGGAGTGAGACATTAAGTCCGTTTTTATGCATTTTTCGGCATTTCATTTTGCGAAAAATTTATAAATAGATTTTTGGTTTTTAGTCAATAACCTGTTATAGTCTCGTCTATAAAATCGAAAAGGGATACTTGGATGCCGAGTATTTCTTTCGGAATTTTTATTTGACGACAAAACTAAAAGAGTGACGGGCGAGTAATGATAAACACGGAGGTGTGTTTTAAAAAATGGAAATAAAAAGAGTGATGAAACGTTTGTTTGCAGTAGGTACAGGCGTATTCATGCTAGGAGCAACCGCAATGGGTGCTTTGGCAGCAGATTTGGGAAGTTATCCGAGTATGTTTGTTAAGGATGGTTCTTTCAACGGCTATGTAGTAGTTGGTGAAAACTCTAAAGCGATTGATAACTTAGCTGCGATTGATATTGCAACAAGTATGAAGTATATGAAAGCGGGTGAAGCTGCTACAACAACAGTTGAAGGTGATGCATGGCGAGTAGGAAC